>JAYTTH010000473.1:0-3546 GCA_043745515.1 Pseudobdellovibrionaceae bacterium
ACACAAACGGCCTGCTGATATTTCTTACGGAATGCAAAAGCGGGTGAGTCTAGCTCGAACTGTAGTTTTGCAGCCCAAAGTGTTGCTTTTTGATGAACCTACGACAGGCTTAGATCCAGTCACAACCAATTCAGTAAATACTTTGATTCTTAATCTTTCGCGAAAGTTGAATACCACCTCGATGGTAGTCAGTCATGATATGGCTTGCGCCTTGAAAATTGCCGATCAAATTGTGGTTCTTGATCAAGGACAAATTGTCGATCAAGGCACTCCTAAACAACTCCTAGAATCCCAGGTTCCGTTGGTTCGAGATTTTTTGGCAGAATCGAGAGACCTATGAACCTGTTCCCACTCTTTTTGAACCGGTTCGGCGATGTTTTAATTTTTTTAAAAGACATTTTAAAAACTCTTTGGTTTAGACCTTGTCGATTAGAGCTCATTTTAGAACAAGTTTGGCAGGTAACCTTGCAAAGCTTCCCCACAACGGCGATGGCAGGGTTTTTTGTTGGCGGAATAATGACCGTTCAATTTTCGATGCAAGTAAATGAATTTGGCGCTGCCGCCTATTTAGGTGGGCTTGCTACAAGCGCCACAATTAGGGAAGTTGGACCGTTGTTAATTGCATTTATGCTTTCTGGAAAAGTAGGAGCGTTTACTTCGGCCGAGCTTGGAACCATGAAAGTCACCGAACAAATAGATGCGATTAGATGCCTTGGGGCCGATCCAATGCAAGAAATAATACTACCGCGTTTTTTGGGAATTATTATTTCTTCGTTTTTTCTGCTGACCGGCGGTCTAATGTTGTCCGTCCTCGGTGGAATCACACTCGGTGTTGTGTTCACGGGAATTAACCCACAAGAATATGTTCGTCACATTCCAACAATTTTAGCCATTCCGTCCTTATTGAGTGGACTTATCAAATGCTTGGCATTTGCGTTGGTGTTAGCCACAATATGTACCTACAAAGGCTATTTTACTACTGGGGGCGCCAAAGGGGTTGGTAGGGCTGTGGTTAGTACGTCAGTTATTACCATGGTAACAATTGTTGTGTTTGACTGGGGAACAAGCTTTTTCGGACAGCTTTTTATGTCGTGGTTTGCGGTGGGATGATGACAACAAAAAACGTATCTCACAACCCATTTTCCCTCTTAGGCTCCTTTGTGATTGTCGGATCGCGCGATTTGAAATCATTTTTAAATCTGACTAAAGACACTTTGGTTCAACTAGTAGCCCATTTACCGCGTCGGAAAGAAACCGCCCAGCAACTCTACTTTGTAGCCAACGGAAGTATTTGGATTATTGTATTTTGTGTTTGTTTTGCAGCGGTCGTTACCATTTTAGAATCCTCCTTTCATATGAAGCTAGTCATTCAGAACGATTCGATGGTCCCCGGTTTTGCCTCACTTCTTATCTTGCGCGAATTGGGCGCCGTTGTGACGGCTTTGTTGCTCACTTCTAGAATTGGCGCTGGCATGGCCGCTGAAATTGGTTCCATGAAAGTGACCGAGCAAATTGATGCACTTAAGATGCTTGGAATTAACCCGGTGCGATTTCTAATTGTTCCACGCTTAATTGCTTCGACGATTGGCTGTGTTTTGTTAAGCATTATAGCTAATATGGTTTGTATTTTTGCAGCGATGCTCGTGGCAGATCAATTTTTGGGTTATTCAAACGGTATGTTTCTCACGGCTATGAGGCGCTTTGTTCATTTTCAAGATATAATTTTTGCTTCGATTAAAGCATTGTCATTCGGATTCGTAATTCCACTTATCAGTTGTTATTTTGGATTCAACTGTACCTCTGGGGCGGATGGAGTGGGACGAGCGACCACCCAAAGTGTAGTCTTTTCTTCGATTGCGATTATATTTCTTGATTTTGTGCTGTCATATACGTTTTCATATTTTTATTAGGGGAATAAATGAAAGTTGAAACTAAAGTAGGTCTTTTATCTTTTGTCGCCGTTGTCTTAATATTTGTATTTGCCTATTTAGTGGGTTTAATTTCACCTTTTAGCGACGCGTACGATTTAAATATCATGTATAACTACGCCGGTGGAATTGAACAGGGATCGCCAGTTCGAGTGATGGGCATTAAAGTCGGCAAAGTAAAAAGTATTTCCTTCGACCCGGAATTCAAAATGCCCAGGACAAACGAAGAAGTTAAGCTTCGCATTCAGGTTTCAATTGAAAAAAAGGCCTGGAAAACCGTTCGCAAAGATTCTAAATTTTTTATTAATTTGGCCGGAGTCATCGGTGAAAAATTTTTAGAAATTTCACCTGGAACAATCGAACAACCAGAATTCAACAGTGGCGATTCTGTTCGCGGTGAAGATCCACCGCGGATAGATCAGCTAATATCACAAAGTTACGGCTTGGCCGGAAAAATTATTGAGTTAGTAAATAAAAATGAAGGTTCAGTCAGCAATATTATCGCCCAAATGGATAAATTGATTACTAATTTTAACCGAACTTTGACTCTTTTAGACAAGACATCAAAAAATAAAGAAATGGGCCGACTTTTAGACAACGTCGTCAGAATCAGTGATGATCTTGCGTATCTGACAGACGGATTACGATCTAAAAAAGCAGAAGAAACATATGACTTGGTTCATAAGTTATTATTTCGATTGGAGCCTCTTGACGGGCCAGCCATCAGAAAGTTTTTGCAACAAGAAGGAATCAAAGCAAAAATACTCTAAATTAAAGCAAAATACCCCGAAATTTTTTAGGGTTCTGGTTGACACCTCTTCCGGCCATGTTAATTCCTGACAAGACGACAAATTAATCCCAAAAAGGATCATTTATGAAAACGACTCTGTTTTTAGTTTCACTTAGTCTTGCTTTTACTACGTTGGCCGAGGTCACAACTGTTGAAATAAAACCGACTCGATCTCCAAAGATACAATCTGAGACACTATCAACTGCAAATCAGTCTTCGGTGTCAAAAAACTACTACCAACCGTCGTATAAATCGAATTGGGAGATGCGAAAACATCGAAAATTAGGTGCAGGTGTCGGACTTACCGGAATTTTTGGTCAAATTGGTGGGGTTGCTGACATAAATTTTGACGCTCAAAACGCGGCTCAGGTCGGATTTGGCAGTGGATATGGTTATAATACATTCTTTATGGGCTGGAAAAATACCTTTGAAAGCCAATTTCTGTCTCCTTACATTACAATTGGTTACTCTCGTTGGTATAATTCCGTGAGCACAGATCTGCGTGGAAATTCTTATATTTTAGATCAGGTGTTATCAAAAGATGAACTATCAAAAGGCAAAATCGGCGTCGATTTGCTACTTGCGAATTTCGGATTTCAGTACAATCAATTAGACTCTGAGTGGATTGGAAACACGTTCTTTATTGAATTCAATTTTCTTTTTAGTGCCGACCGGGGACGCATGATGCCAGCGGCGTCCCTGGGATCGATCTATTATTTTTAATAGGTCTAAAGGGCAAAAAAAAACCCTCAGTTAACTGAGGGTTTTCCAGATCGTTAGTCGGAACTAACTATCTTTTTTTAGAAGCTTTCTTTTTAGTAGCTTTTT
>JAYTTH010000474.1:0-3544 GCA_043745515.1 Pseudobdellovibrionaceae bacterium
AGACACAAATTTAAAGTCGGTCGTGATTTACGGTGGTGTTGGCTACGACAAACAAAAGAATTCTCTTAGAAATGGCGTACAGTTTATCTTTGCGACTCCCGGTCGATTAATTGATCTTTACAAAGAACATTTGATCGATATGAGATTGGTTCGCGCGGTCGTATTTGATGAAGCGGACCGCATGTTTGATATGGGATTCAAAGATGACATGAAGTTTATACTGTCACGAGTCCCCCGGGAACGTCAGTTTTTGGTATTTAGCGCAACTTTAAATTTAGATGTGATGAATACTGCCTATCAGTTTGGCGCCAATCCGGTCGAGATTAATATTTCACGCGATAAAGCCACCGCGGATAACGTCAAAGATTTCCTATTCCATGTCGGGGATCGTGAAAAGCCTCAAGTACTGCTATCGTTGTTGAAAAAGCGAAATCCTAAGCAAACGATTATTTTTACAAATTTCAAAAATAATGTGGAAGCCGTCGCCCAGTTCTTATCTGAAAATAATTTTCCAGCGATTGCGATATCAAGCTTGATGAGCCAGGCGCAGCGAACACGCGTTTTAGAGCAATTCAAAGAAGTGAACGAGAAAAATATTCTAGTGGCTACTGACATAGCGGCTCGTGGCTTGGATATTCAAGGCGTTGACTTAGTTATCAACTTTGAATTGCCAATGGATTGTGAAACCTATGTGCATCGAATTGGACGAACGGGCCGAGCAAATGCAGAAGGCACGGCATTGAATTTATGCAGTGACCGGGATTTGGATTCTTTGGGACGAATAGAAGAATTTTTGAAACGAAAAATAGATCAAGATCATCTTGAAACCAGTGACATGGTCACAGAATTTAGTCCATTTTCTGATGGACGGAATCGACATCAGTCTAATCGTCCCAAGCCAGACTTCCGTGGTAAACGAAACGATCGTCCCGAGCGTGGCGATAGACCTGATCGCAGTCGCCGCGGAGGGGGAGATCGTCAAAGCGCCCAGCAAGGCCAGGGTGGCAACGGCGGTCAGCGCGATCGAGATAACCGGCCACGTCCACCGCGCGCGGAGTTTAATAGTAATCGCGGTAATGGAAATGGTTCGGGAAATTCCTCTAAACCAAATCAAGCGGCGACTAGTTCACAGCAAAAGCCGGATCAGCAAAATCAAGGCATAGGCCCAAGGAAAGATGTAACCCCAAGAAAAGATGTAACCCCAAGAAAAGATTCAGCTCCTAGAAAAGATGCGGGACCGACGCCGGCCAATAAGCCAAGTGCGCCTAAATATAAAAATGGACAACCTAATTATTCTAAAGGACCCAAGTCCTATGCTAAAAAATCTACGACAAAATCGCCACCAGTCAAAAATGTCGGTGGTTTAAAACAAAAGGTCGTTGGGTTTTTCAAAAAAATGTTTTCATAGAGTTTTTGGAGTCGATCAAAATAATTTTTATAAGGATCCAGGCTCAAAACTACATTTGCACTCTGAATAGATTTACAGCATCGACGACGGCTTTTGGGCGATACGATTTTGAAATTTGATCCCAATCTAGCTCGCGCCATCCAAAAAGCTCATAAACTGAGTTTTTCTGATTTCGATCAGTTAGGAACTGAAAAACTTCTAAATTAGAGTCAATCAGACTTCTCTTCGAAACCAACGAAGGCAAATGAAAATGAGCAAACATCTCTTCGTTGTTCAACTGTGCATAATTCATAATTCCTGATTTTGCTAAACTAGCAATTTTCGCTGCAGACAGGGGATGGCACGTATAAATAAGTAAAAGCTTTTCCGTATAGTCCGCATATTTTAAAAGCTCTTTCATGCGCAGTGGTTTGCAGGATTCGACTACGATTTGATTAGCATACCATTTTGAAAAGGAAGAAATTTTAATTGTTTTTTTGATCGGAAAAATAGAAAAATCATCACCATTTGAAAGTGCAAATAAAGAGGATTCTGTATTTTTAAGCAATTTAAAAAGGGGATCATTTTCATTAATTGAAGCGACATTTAGGCCTTCCTTGAAAATAACTAAGTCAAATCGGGATTTATCTACAATGTTAACAAAATTAATTAAATTAAAATCTTTGATTATAGAAGCAAGCATCGTTTTATTTGCGGCCTGTGCTGGAAAATATTCGCTCGTGAGCCAAAACTGGGACATGGATTTGATATAATTTGAAAAACTTGGCTCTTTTATTTGCTTAAAGTCTATAATGAAGTTTTTAATCCGATTTAACGAATACACAAATATCTGGTGCTGTTCTATTAAACTCATTCGATCATATCCATTTATCCAGGCCTGGATAAATTTACGCTGCAAGCGTTCTTTGATAAAGTCCGATCGCGTTTCAAAAAACTGATAATTTCTATTTATGCAAAGCTTCCACGTCGGCGTCAGTTTCCAATCCGATAGGCAGTTGGAATGGCTTTGATTTTGAACAGATTTCCAAAAAACTGGGGCTTGTAGCGATTTGTCCTTGGGTAAAAGTGCCTCGCGTCCAGTTAAACTATAGAAAATAAATTCGGTTAAAGTTTCATCTAGCAGATCAAAACGAATCAGTTTTCTATTTTGATCTTCAATCCAATTTTTAACGACTAAATACCCTAGGGCATCTGTAGATTCTAAAAGGGCATTCGAAACAATTACTTTTTGATAATTGTGAACAAATGTTGTTCCGTCCCCAGTTAGGATCAAAGTTATTTTTGACGTGGGTGATAGAAATTCAAACGGCGTCAATTGCTGGTTAATTCGTTCTACAATTTTATTGAGGTCTTTGGACCATTCAGCAGAGCCGCTACTTTCACAAGATGGTACAATTATCTTTTTCCATTCCACGGATTGAACAGACCGGCTTTTAATACAGATTTTTTGAGACGCGGAATGGGAAACAATCAGTACAAAAATGCTGCCTAAAATAAGCGCCGAAGCGGCTAATAGTTTTAAAAAAAAGGAATTAAATGGCACTATGGATGGTATCGCCTTGAAGTAATTCTCTGGGAACAAAAAATGGGTCAATTTGAAATTTTTACTATAGGAATAGAGCTCAATTCGACCTGGTGATTTAAGGGGCTATCTCACACACTGGCCGAGACCATAAAAAGGTCCTCTTGGTTTTTTGAATGTCAGCGACTTGTACCTTTAAAAATACTTGATATTTTTTAGGATTTTTAGACTTCGGACAGGTAGGATAGGGAATTTTAACTTTTTCTGGAACTTCTATTGAAGCTAAAAAATCATTCCAGCACTTCAAATGCATTTTGTCTGAATTAAAATCGCAATCCACCAAATATCGCTGATAGTATTCCAACGCCGCCGTTTTCAAAGAAATTGGTATCACTTTTACTATTGTATTGTTGTTTTTAATTCCCGAATAGGTCATCAGACCTGAATCCAAATCGTAAACTTCAAATTTTGTTCGAGCGCTGAGTTCGTCAGGATCTTGGACAAACAAAAAACGACGATATGCCTATACGGTTGACTAAGGTTAGTGGTTTGAGTAGTAAAAGTAGTGGCAAAACCAAAGTACCCAAAAACGCTGTTAGAGTTCGTTGCGCAGT
>JAYTTH010000475.1:0-3541 GCA_043745515.1 Pseudobdellovibrionaceae bacterium
TTAATTGCTTTTGAACTTCCATAAGCCAAACCAAAGGGCGCTTGGCCACGGGCAAGAAACCGAATAGAATCAGGCAACCATCCAAAACTCACTTCAGGGAATTGGCTTCCGACCCCAGCTTGACCCGAAACTAGCTCAATCTGCCAATATCGGAACGAACGCGGTGGCATGTCTGTTTGTAACTGTGACAATACTTTGTCTTCTTTGGTTAACGTATAAAAAGTGGCTGAGTCGATCGCAAGCCAGGAATCTGTGGCGCTATTGGAGCCTCGGAACGATACTCGAGCTACCGAATTCTGATCAGCAAATTGAAACTTAAAACCGGAAACGGGATAATAGCCCCCAAGATCATAATGATAAATTATTTTGCCGCTAGAATCCGAAGTTTTAGTTCCTTGCCGAGTAAGCCATTGCTTAACTTGTTCTTGCTTTTCTCTTTCAGTAGAAAATTCGATTCGAACGGATTTTATTTTAAATTCCGTGGCCATTTTCTTCCAAGACAATCGATAGTAAGCCGAGGTGCTTGACTGAAGTACGACTTCGTCTTTGGTAACCTTTTCGCCGTTCACTTCGAATTTTGCAAGGACCGCTTCGTTTTCTAAGACTGTCCACGATTTAAGGTCTTGGCTGCCTTCCAATTTCAAATAGACAAAGGTGTTTTCAGGCATGTCAGCTAAATCAAATTTTAATTTTTCAACTCGACTTTTTATTTTAGAACTGTCTACCAAATACCCCACTGTTTTTTTAGCAGCGAGGTCGCTAGGGGCAGTTGAGGCTCCATTGTGAATTTCAGTAATTGTGCCGTCATTCGTTGTTGTCACTTTAATTTCACTAAAATGATCGCCGACATCATCGACATTCGCTAAAACCGGAAATGCGGTCAGCTCTGCCGGCGGCGCCGATTTATCGACTACTTTGGCCTCCGATCTGACGACGGTATGAGGCACAAGTTCATTCTTTGAATTGAAAATAGCTATATCTGCAAGAGAATTATTTTTAGTTGTCTGGTAGACATCGTCTAACAAGATGACGTCGATTACACTTTTTTCTTTTACAATTGCTATTTTGCGCTCAAAAGCGAAATCGTTTTTTACTATCGTTGTTTGGCTTCGTAGTGAAAGTGAAATCACTAAAATGGAAAATATTTTAACTAGCATGATCGCGGACCTCCAAAGGAGTTGTTTTAGGTGGAATCGGTGAAAAATACCCTACAACTAAAAAGAGAACGCCAACGCCTATAAACGAAATCACCCGAGCGATGGTTTCTGTCTTGGACAGATCTATCATAAACATTTTTGCTACTACAATCCCCAGTAGGCTTGCGCCCGTAATCCAAAGCCAGCGATATTGCTTTTTAGACGCAAAAATCATAATGGCAATTCCAAGCAGAGTCCAAAAAAGTGAAAAGGAAACTTGAACAATCACGGATGAAAACAAACTATCAAAATCAAATGGGACAGAAAAATATTGGTGCACGGTCCGGCAAAGAACGCCATTCAGCCAAAGAAAATAGGTTCCGCCTAAGCCTATGCCCAATTGCTTGGGTGTTACGGAGTATCCAAATTTTGAAGAACTGAATATTTTTAAACACCAAAAGGTCATGGCCATCAAAGCACCAATATGGGACAACTCTAACGGATTTAATATTGGCAAATAGGGCAAAGGAAGTGCACTACCCCCGCTGCGCCAATTGGTAATCATCAGCCAAAGCCAAGAGATACCAACAATGGGCGCAACAGCGAGTTCAAAATAAGTTTCGTAATTCCGCTGGACAGGCCATCGCAAAGTCTCTTTTTTTGCAGTGATAAACCAAATGCTAAAGGTTGGCACAACCAATTGCGCCGCAAATTGCCACGCCGTAGATTCAGGGACATAATGTTCAGCAAGCCATTTACTTTCTCTGACTAAAACGCCTACTAAGATCAATAGACTTCCTATATGCCCTAGCTTTAAAAAAAACGAATTTTTGTTCTCGAAATTTTTATCATTATAAAACAAAATCCAGTAATAGGCTCCAAAGGCAAAAATCCAGGATAAAGATTCGAAGCCACCAAAGGGATGACGGGTACTTTCAAGAAGCTCCCAATAAAGAAAAAACAGAATGAACACATAGCCATGGGCCAAATATCTGAATTTGTCGGATTTCCATTTTTGACCAATCAAGAAAACGGCAACGGCGCCCACCGTTAGATAGATAGTTTCCAAGGTGAGTTCCACATTGGTTAGTATTGTGACGTTTCCTACCCGCAGCAAACGATCTATTTCAAACAATCCACCTAAAATCCACCATGCGGTTCCTAAAAATATACTTAAATTGGACACCCAGAGTTCAGATTCAGAAAGCTTCGCTTTATATTTGTCACTCAGATAACCTATGACATAAAATCCGGCCGCCATCATGAAACAGCTAAAGTAGAACGAATTTAAAAAGGCAAATTCAGACACGCCTCTTGCTGGGCCCAAGAAAAATGAAATCGATGTAATTAATATCAAAAGTGTACTAAAGTAGCGCGCCAGCTGTCGGTTCTGACTAAGTGATATCCAGTAAATACCGGCCGCTTCTAGCGCCCAGATCGCCGACGTCTTAATTCCATCAAACGCTAACGGAATCGCTATGGTTGTAAATATTGTTCCGATAGAAATAAACGCTTCCGCTAGCATTTTATAATTGCTGTTTTTATGTTTAATCAAGTAGCGGCTCAAGAATATATAAAATGCAGCCAATGCCAAGGCACTGTATGCACCGGCGTATTCTATATCGTGAACCAATTGAAGTTGTAAAAAAATAGTGATGATTGAATTTCCAAACACAATAGTTCCATCCACATAGCCTTTCAATTCTGGCTCTTTATTTTTTGCAAATAGCAAAGGAATCGCGACGTAGATAAGAAAAAACAAAATCAAAAAAGGTTGCGTTGAGGCATAAAATTCAGGCTGATACTTTAATCCTCCCCAAAGACTACTAATTGCAAAGGTAAAAATAAATCCTAAAAGATTTAATTCTCGCCATGCTTTCTTAAACGAGATATAGACAATGGCTAAATTAAGTACTGTATAGTAGCTAAATAAAACGACATGCTGCCCCTGTCCGGTCGAAGCTAAAATGGGTGCAATGAAACCACCCAATAATCCAAAAGCCGCTAAATTCATCGAATCCTGATGCACAGCCAACCAGGCCGTTGAGGCTGCAAAACAAACTAACAATAAAAAAGCGACCGGTGCTGAGATCAAACTGTACATCTTTAACGAAACAAATGTCGTAAGAATCAGAATTCCGATTCCACCACCCTGAAGGACTAAACCGTAATCTCGAGACTTAACTCTGAGGTTCCAACCAAATTTTATCATTCCAATTCCAAATAGTGCCGATGCAATTAGTCTCAATTCAATTGGAAGGATTTCGTTATCAATTGCGTATTTTAGCAGAAATGAGATTCCAAAAAATATACTACCTAGTTCATAATATAGGACACACTATCTGCCAGAAAAAATGAGCGCACAAGATATGGATCCGCCTGAACTGCTTTCAGGTCCGACTCAA
>JAYTTH010000476.1:0-3530 GCA_043745515.1 Pseudobdellovibrionaceae bacterium
CCACTTTTTCTTCGTAGTCATCTTCCCGGGTCATAAGTACTTTTTTATAACCTTTGAAGCGTTCAAGCCGGTCTTTTAAAAATTCTTCACTCACACCAACAAGTTTGTCTTTTTCGTCTAAACCGATTTTATACTCGTCTTCTTTGTCGGTGATTCGATCCATTGGCTCGGTCCATTTAAGTTTGCCATCGCCACCATATTTAGGATCTGAAACGTCCGATTTACACTGTCGCAGAACGCCGTAGAGGCCCAAAGAGCCGTACTTACGATTTCCATAAACTCGGTCTTCCAATTCGTAGACTTCGATTTGGATGCGACGTAACTCTTCGTTCATTTGGACTTTCTTTTGAACAATCATGTTGCCATCTTTGATGCCGACAGCGGTGTCGCCTGTGACTTGGCCATGATTTTTGATTTCAGTTTCTATCTTTTCCGCTTTGTTGGGATTGGACTTACACTGAGTGAGCATTAACATTAAAATTCCGGCTGCAACTGTGACTAAAGATTTCATGCAATCTCCTTATGGACTGATGTTTATAGGCTAAGGTTACAATGCCCAATTACAACGTCAATAAATACTGCTTGTGCAAGTATTCGGGTCGTATTAGATGTTAGTCATAGATGTATTAACAAACGTCGGAGTTTTATATGTTTAGAAGTGTACGCCTAATTCTTTGTGTCTTTTTAACCTCGGCTTTTAACTCAGCGTGGGCGGATTATTGTTTCGATAATGCCAATCAAAACGGTGTGATGGCTCGAACGATTTGTTTTAAGGACATCACGATTTTAAACTTCGGGTCGGCAAAGCAAAAGTTATATTTAAGATCGGCTGATGTAGACGAAGCCTTTTCGATTCAAAAATGGGATAAGTCAAATTCAGGTTTTTTATTGAGTGCCCAAGGTGAATATCTGAATTACGTGGAAAACTGTGGGATTGAAATTTTTAGCAACTACCAGCTTAAGGCGATTTTTAACCCGCAAGGGCAGTACGTTCACGACAAAAGCAATTCCCTAATTATAACTTACAAATACACCCCCAATCGTTGCCAAACACCAAGTGGTAACGGTACTGAACATTTTATTCCCAAGATATAAAGCTCCAGTTAAAACATCAGGAAAAGCGCGGTTTCATAAAAAAGACGAATCTGGAGGAGAGGAGTGTCTCCTCTTCCAGTATTTGATTGGATTCTGTGAATGGCGTTTCGTTTCAATCTCGGGAGCGTCACGATCGTAACTGAGAGAAACTGGCGGGTCTTGACATAGGTATAAAGCAATACAGCTGCCAACTTGTTTTACACTGTGTTTTCAAATAGTTAACCAGGTGGTGTCGTTTAATACCCGATGATTTGTTCAATTTAACTGGCCTTTGGTGCTGGTTTGTCTCTTAGGTAGTCCTACTAAACCCAATAAGTTTCGCTTATTTATATCAGCTTTTTTTATGTTGAAGATTAGCTAAAGGTCTAGGGGCTTGTAAAAAGCCACAGAGTGAACTTATAGGTGTCTTCGTTTGAGACAGAGGAAAGCTTGTGAATTTAATATCTTAGGCAATATTGATCAGTTTTTGATCGGTTTTCTCAAAAATAGACAGCGTTTGCCTGATTGGTAGACCCGCCATATAAACTAAATAATTACATATAGTTAGCTTTAAATTGGGGGAGTGTTTCAAAGTGGTATTTTTATTGCGATACCTAATTCTAGAATGCGACGTTGGACCCAATCTTTTATTGTAGTTCTATTATCCTTCGTTTTGTTGTCCCTTATTCAAGCTTGCGCGCCTAAATCGCAAGAAGACTGTGGGTTCGTACAAAATGTTTACGGCGAACGTATATCTTGGAAGGGACAATTGCCGATCGTGATGAAAATTCACGAATCCGTACCTGCTACGTACTATGATTCCGTGGTCCGCGCGGCTGAGACGTGGAATAAAGCCTATGGCAAAACTTTAATAGTGGTAGATAAAGATAATATAGTCACAGGTCCTGTTGTGTCTGCAAAAGACACCCAGAATGTGATCTATTTTTACCCAACTTGGGAAGCAAACAAAACCACAGAACAGGCACGAACAAGCGTTTATTGGTTAGGGGATGCCATAAAGGAAGCGGACATTCGGATAAATGCTAAAGATTTTCAATTTTATGATTTGTCTTTAAGCAATAAGGGACCTTCTAAAATCAATCTACAGGCTCTGATAATCCATGAGATGGGGCATGTTCTGGGTCTTAAACATAAAGACACTGAATCCAGCGTGATGGCGACTTATTTGGCCAGCCAAAGCGATCGAGTGCAAGTCGCTCAAACCGACAAGAAATCGCTGACTTGCGAATATTAATTCTTTTTTGTAAATCCACATAAAAAATATTTTAAATTTCTATTGAGAATTGCTTAAAAAATAAGCTAGACTAGACAAACGGTACTTAATTAAGTCCGTACTAATCCATTGACGGACTAGTCGTTAAAAAATACTCGATACACTAGCACGTAAATAGATACAGAAGATTCACGTAGATGCACGTATTAGCCCGTAAAGGTGAGGTTTAAATGAAGAGCGGTTTTCAATTATTGGACGTAAGTTCTAGTTCTAGCGATTCCCTATCTGGTCTTTCTGACAGTTCGCGACCTAATTTTAATTCTGTAAATCTAAATAGTCTTGGCAAAAACTTGGTCTACAACGAAATGGCTGATTTTCCCGTTAGACGTCGAACTGAAATTGAAACTCTGCAAGAAAATATGATGGTCTTAAGCGAGCTAAATGATCGATTGTCTTTTTTATCTAAAGAAATCAAATATCTGCTAAATTTGAAATAAAAGTAAATTAGGGATTCGTTTTTACTTTGTCCGTAAAGTAAGCTTTAAAAAGACCGAACTAATTATCAATGGAACGGTCTTTGTTCGCCTTTTCTTTTCTTTTTATTTTTTGTTTTCCTTTTTTAGCAAAAGCGGAATACCGCGTTTTTGAATTAGAAATTACTACTTTTGCCGACGAGCCCCAAAATGATTCGCCAGCTCGGGCCAGCGCGTCTGCAACCCCGACCAAAAAGGCGTCGCCCGAAATAGTTGATAAAAAAATTGTAATTTCAAACCTGGATCCAGACCAATACCGAGGCTACCATACGGTCAAGCCTGGCCAAAAAATTCGTTATATTAGTACCTGGCGTTGTCCTGGTCGAACGGACTATAAGGACTATTGTCCTAATCCTAAAGTAAAGACTGACACTGTATCTGCAGCCGCACCTTTGGAAACCAAGTAAGCTCTGATAGTATGTGACTATGGCTGTAGATCCTGCAAACGAGCGTTCACGCTACAATTCTCAACTGAGTGATATTCAAGCTGACTATCAGGAAAAAAAACGCAAACTCGTTGAAACCAACGAAAAAGAAATCGACAACGTAAAAGATTACTACGATCAAAAAAAAGAAAACCTATCCTCGTCCCAAGAAGCGGCTGTGAATCATATTCAGGTCTCGCAAAAAAAGGAAGTCGAAAAAGCGGAAGAGCAGCGCCACACGATTGTTACTAAAAATCATGAAGA
>JAYTTH010000477.1:0-13240 GCA_043745515.1 Pseudobdellovibrionaceae bacterium
TTTAATTCAAATTTTCTAGGTTGTTTGCCCAAATGACCAACAGAAGCGTCGCACTCCATGTCCATATAAAAAATTGTGGGAAACGCTCTAATTTCTGAAAGCCACGGCGCCGCGTATTCTAAAGGCGAATCTCCCGGGACCTGTCCACACCCAGCGTTTGATAAACTATTATACATTTCGAAGGTTAGATTTTGGCCTTCTTTATTTGCGTCGGTTAGATTGCGCTTAAAAGTTTCTTCCGCTCCTGTTTTTACTGACTTTCCATCAAGGTCGTCAAAGTCATTTTTATTTTTAGACATTGATTTTGAAATTCTGGCGATTACTAGTCTACGAGCATATTGGTCCAATTGATAAGAAAATAGAAAATTTCCAACAGTGAGATAATTGAGTGGCCCCACGGCTATGCAACGCTGAACCGCACTGTTCCGCATATTAGCAGATATGGCAGCGGTTACCGCGGCGAACGAAATAAATCCAGCCACAACAGGAGGCGCACTAAATAGTCGAATCATTGTTGGACCAGCTGGATCGAGAACTGTTTTGCATGTATTCTCACCAGGTGGAACGGACTGTTTTGAAGAGTCATTAAATGGCGGATACGTAATACAAAAGGGTGGACGCGTATAGTTTCCGCTCGTGTCATTTGAGGTTTCGATATCCATATTGGCCCGCATGTTCTTAGAGCTAGCGTGATCATAAGGATGGCGAACATCATCCCCAGCGGTACCCAAAACTCGATACCGCCATGCCAGCAACTTCCAACTTTGGTGCATTTGATAATTGATATGCCCAATCGAATTCAGCAATTCAGCTTGTTTCATGGCGCCATAGTAGGCAGCCATATCCACAGAGTTTTGCAGATTTATTTTGTGATGAACAACTAGACCTACGTTTACTATCATGGCGAAAAAAAGAAACAAAACTTGAAACATAAGGGCGACGAATAGGGCGACCTGTCCTTTTTTTCCGGTGAGTAAGCTTTTGTTACTTTTTACAAGGGTCATACGATTTTAATCTTACAACTGCTTTTTGAATCGTTCAACAAATCATCAATTACTTGATTAGTTTTTCTACTTCTGTGAACATGATCCCATATGACATCAACTCAAAGATTTTATCGTCTATTTAGCTCTGCACTTTTTTTGACTTCCATTTTAACTACCTCGACTAGTTTCGCAGCCAAAGAAGTGCTTTTTGAAGGCTATCACAAAATTTTAAGTGGCAAACAACATGTCGGCTATACGATTTCCCGCTATGAAATCGATTCGGAATCTAAAAAATTTTATGCGACCATTTTTGTTAAACTCGGCGCTTTGGCTGGCAACATGATGGAAAGTATCAAGGCCGTCAGCGATCAAAACCTGTCCCCGATATCGTTTGAATACACGACCTTGGTCACGGAAAATAACAAAGCCTCAACTAAAAATATTCAAGCCAGCTTTAAAGTTTTTAAATTCTCGAAAAAAGACCAAGCGTTAGCTCAAAAAAAATTAGATAAAGAAAATAAAGCCAAGCTTGCTAAAGGTGTTACTGTAACAGAAAAAATAGCTCCATCTGAAATATTGAAAATGACAGCCGTAGTTAACGATAGCGGAAAAACCAACCGGATCGTCGAAGACCTGCCTAAAGGCACATTTTTAAGCTATTTTTTAGTTTATTTAATGCTGAAAAGCAAATCGGGTATTCAAACAGATTCCAAGTATGAATACAAAGCCATCGCAGAAGAAAAACCTAAACTCGTTGATGGGGTCGCCATCGTTCGTAAAGAAGAAGAATTTAACGGCGTTAAATCCTATAAAATTGAAAATAAATTCAGTGATCAAACCTTTATCAGCTATGTCACAGACAAAGGACAAGTTATTGGCGTATTGAACCCATCCCAAAGTATTGAAACAATGCTCGTAGCAAAGCCATCCGAAGCCACTGGCGAATTTAATGTGCCGACCACGATTTTGAAAAACTTGTTTGGTGACGTTCCAATTGGAAATGTAAATATAATTTCAGCACGACTGCAAGCAGAAGCCTTGAAACCCGTTACAGAACCTGCGGGCTCGAAACAATTTGGGACTCCATCTGGATCTGGAATTCAAAATAAGTTACCAGGAATGGAACCAAACACTAAGACCCAGCCTACCGTTGAAAAAATTGAAAAACACATGCCTGGCGACAAGCAAAAAGACAAATAAGGAGTCCTCGATGTACGGTCCCTTAATCACCATCGGAATCCAGGGAAAAACGCTGTCAGATGATGAGAAGAAATTTATTGTTGCTAATCAAATCGGCGGAGTCGTTCTGTTTTCAAGAAACTATGAATCCCTTAAACAGTTTCACGAGCTCTGCCACGACATTCATTCTTTGCGCCTAAAAATGCCGGACAAAACACCTTTGTTTTTATCCATCGATATGGAAGGCGGCCGGGTTCAACGATTAAAAGAGCCCTTTACTGTGTGGCCACCACTTAGAAAACTTGGGGATATCGACAACCCAACGCTTTCGTTCCTGTTTAGTCAAAAAATGGGTCAAGAATTGCGAGCTTTTGGAATCAATTTGAACTTTGCACCGTGCGCAGATATTTTTTCTAACCCTAAAAATGCTGTGATCGGCGATAGGTCATTGGGGCCCGATCCAGAACATGTTGCCAAGCATGTTTCAGCGATTGTCCGCGGCTATATAAAAGCTGATGTTTTAGCCTGTGTTAAGCATTTTCCCGGACATGGAAATACGCTGCTAGATTCCCACGACGATTTACCAAAAGAGGATCTGGATCTAAAGCGCCTGGAAGATGTTGAAATGTTGCCTTTCAAGCGTGCTTTTAAAGCGCGCGTGGAAATGTGCATGACCTCGCATATATTGTTTACCAAAGTAGATCCGAAATAC
This sequence comes from Pseudobdellovibrionaceae bacterium, assembly GCA_043745515.1. Lineage (GTDB taxonomy): Bacteria > Bdellovibrionota > Bdellovibrionia > Bdellovibrionales > Bdellovibrionaceae > UBA2316. The sequence continues at coordinate 2,878 of JAYTTH010000477.1, forward strand.
CCAGCCAGTTTATCTGAAATTTTTATTCAAAAGATTCTGAAAGATCATTGCCGATTTCGTGGCCTAGTTGTGACCGATGATTTAGACATGGGCGCACTTAGAAAGCACTTTTCGATTGAAGACATTGCTGTTCAAGCGTTGAAGGCCGGCTCTGATATACTACTTTATTGCAATGAACCTTTGTCGCCGGTTCGGGCCATCGAAGCTGTTATTGGCGCTACGGCACAAGGTGTGTTAAACAAAGCTGATTTAGAAAGCAGAATTAAAAAAATTCAGCAATTTAAACGTACTAATATTTTGAATCCAGATCCCATTTCTTTTGAAGAAGCACAAAAAGTTTTAAATAATCCGGATTCTAAAGAACTAGCGGCAGCGATCAGAACGGGCGATGTTCCAGAAAAATTTATGACAATAAAATCTTAGTGCCCCGAACTTTAAAATTCAGGGAGTCCAATACAACTAACCGCCCTTTTTTGGAACGCCATCACAAGCATAGCAGTTTTCTTCAGAACCGTCCCAATTTTTAATATCGAACTGAGTTTCAAAATCGTCTTGCACTTTTTGAGCATAATCGTCCCCAAAAAAGTTTAGGCCGGATAATTCTTCTACTTTACGAATAGAGACTGCATTCTGTTTATAAGGGTCACCAATTCGGTCTGCCTGATCGTAAACAAAGCCAATGCCAATAAGTTTTTTATCTTTCTTGCCAAGTAAAACTTTAAAGAATTTATTTGGAATACTAACACACGAGTTAAGTCTTTTCATGTTGGGTTCTATAATAGGCCCCGTGTAAACTTTAAGATCGCCAAGGCCGCAAGCCCAGTTTCTGACATGCGCTTCTAGCTTGTTCCATGTTTTTTGATTCAATTCGGCTGTTTGTGGTGACATATTGGTCATGAAAAAAGTTTCGGAATTCAAATCTTGATCCCAGATAAAATCACCGGAAGGCGCCATATGCCCGCGATCAAAACCGGATCCTTTGAAACTGGTTTCATTGATTATTAAGTCTTTAGAAAATCCAGCAGAAGCCAGGACCGAATCACCCCGAAATTTATCATTTCGTTTAGCGCAACTATTCATTAAATTTTCACGAGTCAGATGATAAGACACCCAATTTGGAATTCGGTATTTAGCATTGTAAGAAATGGTCAATGCGCGATGATGAATTGGAAAATTGGCAATTGAACTTTTGTACGCGTCCGGCACATCAGCTAATTGTTTTTCACAGCGGTCTGCAATTTCTGTTTGATCTGCTGGGATGTTCAATGGTTTTATTTTTCCTGTCGGCTTTACTGTAGACGCCTCTTCTTCTGCTGGATCCCCTGACTCTGCTGGTGGCGGCTGCGTCTGCATAATTTGATCAGGCTTGCGAACGTCTTCAGCGGGTGATTTTTTGTCGGACGAAATCGTGCGAGGCGTTGCCTGCACTTCTGGCGTTGGGCTATGACTGGCACACGATACAAGTAAAAACGAAGCGGCTAAAATAAGTTTGATCATCATATCATTTCCATCCTTTAGAAAAATTTAAACTAGGACTTATTGTTTCACATAAACTGAATCGTTCAACTGGACCAGGGTCGTGTTCTGATTTTCATCCACAATCTCATCCTGAGACGGGTCCTGTTTAGAGTTTTGACAGTGTAAAGTCCGTAAATAGTTAGTGTCTCAAAATGATATAAATAAGTTATTGAAATCACATAGGAAGATCTGGATTGGTGTTTGCTATGAATACCTATGAGAGAAAATATTTCTCGAGGGATATTTATGAAACAGTCCATTTCAATCGCAGTGGTTTATATATTTATACTGAACACGGTACTTAGTTCCGTTGGTCGAGCCGCGGAATTCATTCCTAATGAACATATGTTTCAAGCTTCGGGTGTTACTCAACTAGCAAAAAACGCTAAGCGAGAAGTTAAAATTAGAAAAGACGACGGTAATATTGTAACCCTTACTTCTGAACAATTGGACGGTACAGGAATTTTTTTAAACAAGTTTAGTTACGCAGGCCCCAATCTTGTAAAAGTTGGTGGTAATACTGCCGATGAAATCCTTGCTGCCTATGCAAAGAAAACCGCGTCGGAAACAACAAAAAGCACTACGAAAAGTATCATAGAAGTCACCGCGGAATCTCACACTAATATTGTACCAGATCCAAATACACCTAAAGCAGCGGTTAGTTCAAGCTTTGCTCAACGACCTGGCAAATATTCATATAATGCAATTAGTTTCGGGCCGAAATCAAAAAAAGAAAACCAGCCAGTGATTAATTCAGATCCAGCTACCCAATTGACGGGCGAAACCGCCACCTCCACAATAGATGCACCAGTAAGTGTTATTTCAGGCGACGCCAATAGTGGGGGAAAATCTGAGGATCTGCTTCACCCGGTTGGAACTCCCATATTAAATGATGTCACTCCAGAACAAAAAAAAGAAATATACACTGAATATAAGCCATCAAAATTACGCAAAATGTTCGAGCAGGATCGGCAGCGAGCAATGGCTGATGTTAGAGAACAAGCGAAAAAAGGCCGAAGAGGAATGCGAGAGGCCATTGCAAACGCTGATTGGGAAAAGTCAATTTGGGGTGCACAGACACGACGATTTCCTCTTGAAACCATGATGTTTTTCTTTTCGTTAAGTTTGATAAACGGCGGAATGCTGATAGCTGACTATTCGCAAAACCCTTTGGTTTTGGAGCAGCATTTAAAAAGCTTAGTCGATCCCTTAGGGCATTTATCATTCTACTCATTTATGATTGTAAACGGATATGCTACTGAATTTCTACAAGATCGCGGCATGGCCCACGTGATAAGGCCTTCGATGATTCAGTCTCAGATGGCACGTACTTTTGAAGCTGGTACCAAGCTGGGATTTAATCCGCAGGCAGTTCTCGGTGACGCAGCTAATTATGCAGACAAAACAAAAACATGGAATATCTTTCGAAGTACTACTGCTAAAGAAGCCTATATAAAAATGATTCCTTATTTAGGTATGACAGCCGGGTCAATGGCATCACACTTCACGGGCGATTTTGCTCGAACCATGCAAGCATGCGTTCAAAGCTTTTACAAACCAGGTGAAAAACCCAAAGAAGCTGGCAAAGAAAAAACGGAAAGTACTCTCAAAAAAGATAGGCTAAACCACCTAAGTGAAGACCCATGTGATACGGCTTGGCGAGAGTGGACTTTAGAAAAGAAATTCAATCAATACGCGCCGGCGTTAGTGTCAATGCTGATGTCGACGTGGGCGTCTGGAAAACTGACTTCGCTATTCAATGATTTTAAAAAAACCCCTGCCTATCGAAATACCTCTGCCAATTTAAAAAAAGGAGCCGTAGCCACATTTAGGTTCGGACGTATGGAGGTTGCTGCTGGTATGTTAACAGGTCTATTTGGTGGCCTTGGAAAAGCGGCAATTGGCTTAGTTGGGCATTTTACTTCGATCACATTATTCACTACACTAGATACCCTAATTAATAGCTGGGTTGAGGATGTCATTTTGAATCTGACGTACGGTCGGAATTTTTTAATTCCTAATCCAAACTCGTTTCCAAGAAAGGCTGAAGCTTTGTACGATCTATTAGAAAAAGAATCTAAAGAAAAATTTTCTACTGATTCACCCGCATGTGAAAAAGATATTCAAAGTGGCGAATGCAAAAAAACAGATATTGAAGGGTTCTTATATAACTTTTCAGAATCAGTTGAAAAATGGAAAGAATTTAATCAAACTAAAGCACATCAAGCCCATTCTCAATGGGTAGAACAAATCAATAAATACCAGCACATGGAACAGCTTTCAAAAGATTACTATGTAACGTTTGTGGATGATTTAAAAACTGCCTATGATTGCCTTAAAGACACCGCAAAATGTAATGCACAGAAAGAATCAAGTCTCGAGCATAACGGTCTAGATGGCTTAGATGAAATGGAAAAGAAAGGAATTCAAGCGGCAAGTCGTCCAACGCCACCAATGGTAAATCAACGTCTTTTTCCCTTGTATGGAGTTGAACCAAAAGATGAAGGCACAGATTTAACAAATTGGAAGAATCTATACCTATCGCAAAACTACCTTTTGCAGGAATCACAGCAAAGGCATGCCAATGATGTTGGTATTCAGTTAGAAAGCTATCTAAATCAACGGGGATTGGGATCAGATCTTACCAAATACAAAGATATTTTTCAAAAAATAGTAGACGGATTGAAATCAAAGGACTACAGCCTAAATGCGCGAAGCATTGACATGATGCGATCAATAGAAAATGAATCAGGAGGCGTTCCAGAAGTTGTTCGGCAAATTTTATACGATCATTTGCGCTTGCTTGGCAATCCAGCTCCATTGATGAACTATGGCCAGGGATTTTCCTACGCCTTTGAAGTCAGCACTGCCCATAACGAATTGGTCAAAAAAACAGAGATTCCTGATTTCTTTAGACATCTTTCTTTAAGTACTCGATATAGTTTTTCTAAAAAAACTGACTATTTAGAATATAATATGGCCTGTGGTCCGCATGTAGAAACAGATGGACAGACATCCGACGGAAAATCTAAATCATTAACCGACAAAGTTTTTGGTTTTAGTACACTATTTACACCACCGCGAATAATTGGTGCAAATAATGATATGGATATTTGCCGTGGAATATTCGGCTTTAGTAATTCATCAGTTTTATACTCTCAAAAAATAACAGATACAAATTCAAAGTTAACTTACAATGGAATTTTTCATGCAATATTTAATAACCTAAGTCCCTCTATCAAAGAAATTATAAAATCTGAAAAATTTGCTTACACTGATGAAGACAAGAAAAATCGCGCGGCACAGCTAGCAAAGCCATTGTTTAGCTTTGATCAGTGGTGGGAAAAGAATGTAGAAGGCCAAGTCGCAAATCAACTTGAAACTTTTAAACACGATTATGAAAATATCGCTGTTAAATTTCAAGAAGCTCAATTCAAAGACGATGGAACAGTTTTAGGTTTTATACCAACCAATTCGGGAGTTATGCAAAACTCAGTTGTTGTCAGCTCGATGCAAGCTTCGCGAACCTTTGCGCTAGTGTTGGCTGAAGTTGCAAAATCTATTCTTACAGGCGACGAATACAAGGACCTACTAGTGGATCCAAAAACTTTGCCGGGATTAAAGGGCAAAAAGCTCGGCAACAAAGACGACATTTTGGCTTTCCAGGCAGGACCTTGGCTTCAGGATTTTTCGGCTCTTAGATCTGGCGGATTGCCCAGTGTTTTTAAATTTCAAAATGATAATGAAATGGTTCTTGCACAATTGTATGCAGTACTTAAAAGCACTAAAGTGGTTAAACTAAAAGATAAGGACGGTAGTGAACGGCCTGTCGTCACAATTGAATTTCCTGACTTGACCGGTGGAAAGGGATACAATGATGCGCCGGACTACGCAGAAATGAAACGGGAAGATGATTTTGAAAAAAAGATTTCCGAAATGAATATAGAACTAGAAAAATCTATAGAAGTGATTATTGAACGCATAAATAAAAAAATCGGTGAAGTAAAGAATCAAGAAGTTCCGAAGCCAATTCGAGTTATTAATTTTTCAAAAGATAAAATGCTTCAATTGTCCCAAGATTTGCTGGCTACAATTTCGACAATTCGATTTGCAGCATTTGAGGCTGCTAAGTACTCGAATAAAGATCAAAGTGACGAAGATAAGAAACGTTGGGCTACAAAGGCCGAGCGCGAGCAAAAACGAGTTAAGTGTATTGAATCGAAACGAATGGGTACAGTAACAAAGGGTGGAGGGTGTTAAGCGTTTTGCAGCCAAGGGTGTATAATTTTAAGACACCCCGGGAGCCGGGTCTAAATAAAAGGGGACCCAGAAACAGTATTTTTGGCATAAATAATGAAATGGAGAATGTTATCAAACGAATTAAAATTTAATTTTTTAATAAAATTAATAAACAACTAGGAGAAGAAAATGAAAAGACTTTTTATCGTAACATTGGCAACATTAACAGTGACTATGTCATTTGTTCAAGCCGGACAGATTTCTAAAGTTACTGAAACTGCCAAAAAAGAAGTAGAAGAAAAGACAAAAGGTTTGTCTGGTAAACAATTACAAGACGCTGAAGAAGCAGTTTTAAATAAAATTGCCGCTGATTTAAAAAACGACCGGTTGTCGTCTGACAATGCTAAGGTTGCTATTGATTTAGTATTTAAAGGTGAAGAAAACCAATTAATTAAGTCGCTCGCATTCCAAAAAGCATTGGCAGAGGCTCGTCAGTCAACAGATGCTAAGGTGAAAGATTCTGCTTTGTTTGCTGAAAAAATGCTTTCAAATTTGAATGGAGTTCAAGGTGAAGGTTACAAGGAAGAGATACGCGATGTGTTGCGCAATTATGCTGAACTTTTATCAGATATGCCAGCTGAAGCCGCCGTTAAACTTGGCGAACATTTGAAATCAATGTCATTCTTAACAGATTCTGGCTACATTGCAAAATTGAACTCATCAAACACAAAATTACTTTCTCGCGAAGAAATTCGAATGATTTCGGTTGCTCGTGCAATGAAAGCAGATTTGGGAATTGCAGACGGAACACAGTTAAGAACTATGGCTGATCTGAGAGCGACTGGAAAAATGGATGAAATTAAAAAGAAGTCAGATGAATTTACAAATGCTTGCGGCAAAAAAGGTTAGTAACTTAAGAATATGAATGATAGAAAAAGGCCGGCAAAACCGGCCTTTTTTATTTTGAACTCTAGTAATATATTTACTTAACGATTTTCACAGACTTAATCACTACATTCTCAAGCGGTCGATCCCCAGAATTCTTTGGAAGCTTTGAAATCTTTTCGACAACGTCATACCCTTCAGTCACCTCACCAATAATCGAGTGGCCTCCATTTAACCAAGGTGTTGGTGCCACAGTTATAAAAAATTGTGATCCATTTGTATTAGGGCGTCCAATATTTGCAGTCGATAGCATTCCCTTGCGGTCATGTTTCAAATCGGGATGGTATTCGTCGTTTACATTGTATCCAGGGCCGCCCATGCCGTTACCCAATGGGCAACCAAACTGCACCATAAAATCAGGAATCACGCGGTGAAATATCAATCCATCATAGAAAGGCTTGGTCACAGGTTCGTTTGATTTAGGGTCTTTCCACTCTTTAGTGCCCTCAACCAGGCCAACAAAGTGCTTCACCAAGGTCGGAGTTTTGTCTTCAAAAAGTTTGATTTTAAAAGGTCCTTGGTTTGTATCAAAATGAGCTTCCATTATTTATTCCTTTGTGTTGAATTTCGACTTTTAGAACTGCTTTCATGAGAATTAAAAGCGACGATAAAAAAAGCCAATACATAGATCCAAATTATTTTTTTAATAGACTTGTTTCGCATTCCACTGTGTTAACGGGGACCCCGTCAGGGGTCAAGATGCAGAGCAGTCGAAAGCGTTTTTAGTCCAAAAAAGTCGACCATTTCGGCTTAAAATAGTTATGGCTGTCTTGGGTGACTCGGCGTTCTTCTAACCCGTCAACGGTAGAAAAATAAATCTGATTTTTTCCGGTTCTATTGCTTGTATAAACTATAAAACGGCCGTCGGGGGAAAAGTGTGGATCTTCGTTATCGGCGGCTTTGCCGTTTGCTTTTTTGGCTTTGGTTACGCGCGAAATATTTTGCCCGCTGACATCCATCAGAAAAATATCAAAATTGCCGTCATCTTGACCAGCAAAGGCAATTCGTTTTCCATCCGGTGACCAAGCTGGTGACGAATTAAACACTCCACCATATGTGATTCGCTTAATATCAGATCCATCAATTGCCATTGTATAAATCATAGGCTTACCACTGCGATCCGAAGAAAACGCCACTCGTTTGCCGTCTGGACTGACCGCAGGTTCCACATTCAAAGCGTTGCCAGGTCCGTTCGTAATTTTTCCTTCAAGTTCCCCGCCTAAACCAATTTTATAGATATTCGGAGTTACGCCTTGAGATATAGTCAGAAAAATCGATTCGCCGCTGGGGCTAAAGGACGCTCCAGAATTAATTCCAGTTCGAAACGACAAGTTAGTTCGTTTGCTTTTTTCAAGATCAAAAAGAAATAGATCAGCGTTGCGAAGTTTAGTCGATTTTTTTTGAACATAAGCTGTATAAGCTATTTTTTTAGCATCTGGTGACCAGGTCGGTGAAATCGCAATACTGTTGTGATTGGTCAGTTTTTCGGCGTTAACGCCATCCCAGTCCATCATGTAAATTTCCCTAAACTTGCCCCCACCGCGATCACTCGAAAAAAGTAATTTTGAATTGAATGGCCCCTGACTGCCCGTCAGATTTTTCAAAATATCATTGGCAAACGTATGAGCAATTTTTCTAAGAGTTGATTTTGGTCCTCGATATTTTTTGCCGAAAACAAGTTTTTCTTTGGGCACGTGGTAAAGATACATTTCCATTTCAATTTGATCATCCCCATCAATATTAAATGATCCTCGAATCAAAAAATCAGCTGTCAGAGTTTTCCAGGTAGTAAATTTAAATCCATTGAGCTGCTCGGGTATTGGCTTGATCCCCACTTTTTTGGTTTCTTCAAGAAAAGCTGAGCTTGCAATAAACTGAAAATAACCCGACACATCAAGATCATTTTGAACAACATTGAAAAGTTCTGCCCCAATACCCAAATTTTTAGATGCCTGCGTGGGCGAGCCCGCATAGTTAAGCTGTGGAAACCCGAGTAAGCTTTTCTTGGTTTTGGCATCCCCGATTTTAATATAAAGTTGTTCCGCTTGCACCTGACTGAAAAGAATAGAAACCGTCGCCGCCAGCAATAATTTTATAACTGATCCCATTTTAATTTTCTCCTATTCAGGAAACCCGATTAAAACTCCTTTTTCTGCCAATATAGCAGAAAATTTTTCTGGAGGCTTGGGAAAGGGTCCCGATTTTTTGATCGTATCTAGAACAACTTCGTCGTAACCTGCGTTTCCACTGGTTTTGTAAATTTGATTATAAATTATAGTTCCGTTATGATCTATTTTAAGCAATGCTTGTGCTTTGAAATCTTTTTTAGCCATCCATTGAGGAACTGTCCAGTTATCTTTAATCTGTCGGTCTATCAGACTAACATAATTTTCATGTTGAATTTTATTGATACCAGCCAATTCTGTTCCTGGATTCAAAATATTGCCTTTATAAAGTTTTGCTTTGGCTTCGGCTTGCCCAACAATTTTTTCAATACGTTCCGTTTCAACAGAGGATTTAATTGATTCCAAAGCGGAAAGTTTTTTTATCCTATCTAAAGCCGCTTTCTTTTTTTTATCTTCTTTTTTTTCTTCTATTTTTTTCTTTAGGTCTTGGTCTTTCTTTTTCTTCGCTTCCAGTTTGATAGCCGTATCATCCACAATGACTTTGTCAGGCAAAGCTTCTTTAGGGGTATCCACTTCTTTTGGCACTTCAACTTCTGGCTGGGGGTCGATTTTGGCGACTTCGACTGCTTGTTTGGATTCCGGCGACGTTAAATCTTTATCTGGCAGCGCGACCAAATCAATGCGAATTGCAGATTGGAAATCGATGGGTTCTGAATCAAAAACAAAAGCCCTTACAAAAATAAACAGAAACAATACAACATGGGCGCCTAGTGAAAAAACCAAACCCTTGTTGTTTTCATATGAATTAGCTATTGTTGTTTCACCGCTCAACACGTTCATTGCGTTTTGGGCATAGTAACCAAGCCCAGCTGGTTAATTCCGGCAGACTTAGCTTCCGCCATGACTTCAGCAACCAGGCCGTAATCTACTTTTCGATCTGCTTGGATAAAAAGTTGTTTATTTTTTCGAGTTTTAAAAATGGATTCCAATTTGGCCTTTAGCTGAGCGAGCTGAATGGGAACTTTGGCAATTGTAATTTTTTGATTGCTTTCGATTTGCAGCAGCATGGGCTCTTCATTTAACTCGAGTCCAGTGGCTGACGTTTTAGGCAAGTCTACTTGAATTCCTTGCTGCATAAGCGGAGTTGTCACCATAAACATAATAAGTAATACTAGCATTACGTCGACTAACGGAGTGACATTGATTTCGCTAAGTACAGTTTTAGTATTTTTATTTCCGGTCGACATACTCATAATTTTTTATACCTAGTTAAAAAAATTTCGTTTTACAATATTTAAAAAATCAGCAGAAAAATTATTTAGCTCTATTTCTTGTTTTCGTATGGTCGATACAAAGTGATTGTAAAGCACAACGGCAGGTATCGCAGCGGCCAGGCCAATCGCTGTAGCAACCAATGCTTCCGAAATTCCCGGAGCAACAACAGCTAGACTTGCGTTCCCCGTAGCGCCAATTTTATGAAACGAACTCATAATGCCCCAAACTGTTCCGAATAGCCCAACAAATGGCCCGGTGCT
>JAYTTH010000478.1:0-3512 GCA_043745515.1 Pseudobdellovibrionaceae bacterium
TTGAAGATAAACTCGTAGAATGGGTATTAGCACAAATACTAAATCAGCTCTACGAGCCTCTATTTATAGAGACTTCCTATGGATTTAGACCAAATAAAAATGCTTTTCAAGCCGTGAAGACAACCTTCTGTGCCCTCTTTAAAAAGAAGCGCCGGTATGTTGTGGATGTGGATATCAAAGGCTTTTTCGATACGGTTTCACATCGAAAGATGATTAAAATGCTAGAAAAGCGGACCAGTGATAGAAAGCTTTTAAGTCTAATTTCTAGACTTCTTGAAGTTGGTATCCTGACGGAAAATGGCTTGATTGAAAAAGATCAAGGAACTCCCCAGGGCGGTATCGCTAGTCCGATATTATCTAACATTTATCTTCATCATACGCTCGATGCTTGGTTCTTAGATAACTTTGCTAAACAAGGCGGAGTTATCAGCAGGTATGCCGATGATGTGGTGTTCTCATTCACCGAAAAAGACGAAGCCGATCGATTCTATGACCAAGTCAAAGAACGGTTAGCTTTCTTCAATCTTGAAATGAATGAGGAGAAAAGCAACAAAATTGATTTCTCCCCGAAGGGCGGAAATATATTTAATTTTCTTAACTTCACCTTTTACTGGAGCACGGATCGAGGTAGTTCAAAGAAACGCCTTCGCATCAAAACAAAACGAGAGAGATTAAATAAAGCCATCGTAGAAGTAAACACATGGCTCAAAGAAAATCGAAATCGCTATGTTACCGATAAAATATGGAATCACATAAAAAGCATCCTGCGAGGCCATTATAATTATTTTGGCCTTGAGTGCAATCGACCAAAGCTAGTTCACTTCTACTATGAAGTTAACGGGCTACTATACAAATGGCTCAATAGAAGAAGCCAGCGCAAAAGCATTAACGGAGTAAAGTTCAAAAGAATGCTACTGCGAAATCCACTGCCGTTTCCACCGGATGTACGAAAACTCAAACATCTTATTGATCGAGGTATTTATGTTTATTAACTCAAAACAAAATTTTGAAGAGCCCGTTGCCTTAATAGGGCACGGCGGGTTCTGTGAGGAGCTTGCCTCTTCTTTTAGGAAGAGGTAGGTTTACTCGATGACAACATTCAAAGATTTAGAAAAGCCGGTCAGTTTTACATACAGTGGTCGCACCTACACATGGGGACTCAAAAACCAATTTGTACTATTTGCTGGACCCGATATTATTGAAGATGAAGGCATGGTTTTAGAGACCGGCAAAGAAATCAAACGGATCACCGAAGAACTCAATATTCCTTGGATACTGAAATGTTCTTACGACAAAGCGAACCGCCAAAGCGCAACAAGTTTTCGCGGACCTGGTGTTGATTCTGCGCTAAAATCACTAGAAAAAATTAAATCTGTTTTAGACGTGCCACTTTTGACGGACGTCCATGAAACCTATCAAGTCGAACCGATGTCACGGGTTGCTGATGTCATTCAAATTCCAGCATTTTTATCTCGACAAACCGATTTAATGGTAGCGGCTGCACAAACTGGAAAAGTCATTCACATCAAAAAGGGCCAATTTCTGGCGCCTTGGGATATGAAGTCGATTGCTAAAAAAGCGGTCAATGCAGGCAATTCAAAGCTTCTGCTCTGTGAACGTGGAACTACATTTGGATACAATCGCTTAATTAACGATATGACGGGTCTTGTGGAAATGCGGGAACTTGGATTTCCCGTAATTATGGATTGCACTCATTCAACACAACTTCCCGGTGCAACCGGCGAAAGCAGCGGTGGCCGCAGCCAAATGGTGCCCGTACTGGCTCGTGCGGCGATGGCGGTCGGTGTTGATGGAATATTTCTGGAAACCCACCCAAATCCGGACAAAGCACTTTGCGACGGTCCAACATCCCTTCGCTTGTCTGATTTAGGCGGCCTATTGAAAAATTTGAAAGCAATTCTAGCTACCCACCAAGCGACCTATTAGAAGAAGTGAGTCCATTATGAATATAAAAAAGTACCTCGTCACGCTATTTAAAATATTTCTTGCCATCGGAATAATTTTTTCGCTCGTGAAGCAGGACAAAATTGATTTCAGTAAGCTAAAATCGTTTTTGGTATGGGATTTTTTATTATTTGCTTTGGTTGCCACTGGGATTAATCTTTTTTTAGTCAGTGAAAGATGGCGTCTACTTCTTTCCACTCAAAACGCTCATCCAAAATCGGCCGAACTCTATAAATTAACTTTGATCGGAATTTTTTTTAATTTTGCTATGCCCGGGGGTGTAGGCGGCGATGTTCTTAAAGCTTTTTATTTTTATAAGGATCACCCAAAATCCAAAGCTATCGCTATTTCATCCGTTTTCGTAGATAGATTATTGGGACTCTATACAATAATCTTCATGGCCCTCGGGGCTATGGTTTATGATTTGAATCATGTCATGAACCTGGAAGTCCTTAGAAATTTGTTTTACTTTTTTTGTCTTATTTTTGTTTTTTTTAATATTGGACTCTTTTTTCTTTTCTCGAAAAATCCAAAAATTTGTGAGCTCGTGTTAACCGTGATCAGCAAATTACCACTAAAAGAAAAGTTTGAAAAACTATATACCTCAGGACAGCTCTACGGTAGCCAAGGCCCACTTTTAGTAAAAGTTTTCCTTCTAAGCCTATTTAGCCAAACCTGCGCCATTTTTATTATGTATTTAATAGGACATTACAGCAATGTAGGTGCTGAGGTTGCATTGAGAACCTATTTTTTAGTTACACCTATTGGATTTATGGTAACTGCAATACCAATTACCCCAGGCAGCCTAGGGGTTGGTCAGGCCGCTTTTGATTTTTTATTTAATTTGTATTTGGGACACGATACAAAATTAGGCGCTACAGTAATCACTGTATTTCAAGTACTATCTTTGTTTTTCGGTATTATAGGTGCCTATTTTTATTTGGTAAAAAGTAGAAAAAAGGATACGCTGGACGCGATGGAAATGGAACTCATTAACAGTAAATGAGGTAATTGATGACACTGATTCTTAAACAGCTTTTTAATTTCGTAAAATTGCTAAATTCAGACACCGGGCACAATCAGCTTGCAACTGGGTTGGCGTGTGGGTTGATTCTTGGATTCGCGCCATTTATTTCGCTGCAAACTGTTCTGGTTTTTACTTTGGTATTCATTTTCCGAATACAGCTTGGTGCCGCATTTTTAAGTGGATTTTTCTTCAAATTTGTCGCCTACCTCGTAGATCCCATTTCTGACATGCTAGGAAAATGGACACTTGAAAATCCGTCCCTTCGCGATCTTTTTGTTGAGTTATATAACATGCCGATCATTCCCCTTACGCGATTTAACAACAGCGTAGTAATGGGATCCCTAATCCTTTCCGTTATTTTGGCGCCCTTCAGTTATTTTGCTTTTAAATTTTTGATTATTAAATATCGACTCATGATTGTAGAGCGATTTAAAAAAACAAAAATGTGGAAAGCATTTGCCGCTAGTGCCTTTTATAATTGGTACACAAAATATGATCAACTTTACGGGGCTAGATAAAT
>JAYTTH010000479.1:0-3500 GCA_043745515.1 Pseudobdellovibrionaceae bacterium
AGCGGCTGTGAATCATATTCAGGTCTCGCAAAAAAAGGAAGTCGAAAAAGCGGAAGAGCAGCGCCACACGATTGTTACTAAAAATCATGAAGAAATCAAACGCCTCGATGAAGACTACAATCAAAAACTGAATGACACCCAAAAAGATCGTTCTGAAAAATGGGATTCAGTGAGTGCGAATTACAAAAAGAAACTAAGCGATCAAGAAGTTAAATATAAAGAAAAACTTCAAGAGCAAAAAGCAAAAACGACAGAAGACTATCAGAAGCTAACTCAAAAGTACCGTGACCAAATTGCTAAAACGCAAGAACGACAAGAACAAAACTTGACTCAAGTCCGAAGTCAGAATGAGGACTTGGTCAAAAGCGAACGATTGCGGGGGGAAGAAGCAACAAACACTCTTCGTGAAGATTTGACCAATAAATACGCCCGTGTCGAGCAAACGGGTGAAAAAAAGATAAAAGAAAAACAAGTAACAATCGATTCAAAAGACAAACGCTTAGACGAAGAAAATAAAAAATTATTGGCAAGTAAAAAAGTAAATTTTGATAAACAAGAAGAAAATATGGAAACTGATTATTCGCAGCGCTATGCGGGCAAGAAAAAGGCCAATGAGGATTTATTAAAAGGGCAACATAGGGCTTTTGAGTCGATCTATCAACAGAATGAAAACGGTAATCATGTGTCTTTACAAATTCAGGCAAAAAATTTCGCTAAAGAACTGGCTGAACAACATCGGTCGTTCATGAAAGACTCATCAAAATATGTGGGCAAAGAAGAAGATCCTTTTTATAAAGTTCAGGATCGGGGCAGCGAGCTGAATGAAACGGCTCATTTTTACGTTCTTAAGGCCTACGCACCCGAGCACGAAAAAGACAACACGCAAGTCATCATTCAAAAAGACAAAGCGTCCGTGTCTATACAACGTCAATTCAATGAAAAAATGGAAAATAACGATGGCAAGATTGTAAGCACATCGTCAGCACAAACATTGCGGGAAGAATTTCCCTTTGATACGCCTATTATCACAGAAGGGGTCGGCCGCGAACGCAGTGGTGACTATGTTTTTGTCACGATTCCTAAACTTCAATCGTTTAGAAATCGAAGCGTTATCAAAGGTTAATCAGATAAATCTTGCGTCAACCGAGGCTGTGCGCTAAAAATCATTTCAGAGTTTAATTAGCGTCCCCATAGCTCAACAGGATAGAGCTACCGTTTCCTAAACGGTCGATAGCGGTTCAAGTCCGTTTGGGGACACCAAATCTTGCGATTTTTTGCAAAACAGGAAATAGTGAATCAAATATGCTTAATTTATCAAAAAAACAAATCGAAGAAATTACAGAATCCATGCGCCAGGAAAATGGCGCCAATGCCGAAGAGATTTCTTGCTTGTTAAAACGGGCAATGACGGTCGGTGATCTTAAAAAGGTTTTAGCATCGGTGGATGATTCATTGCCAGTCGAGCTGGAAGTTGTTTTAGAGATAACTGAAGATGGACAGTGCGCCGCCCAGCCGGGACTTGCCATTCACCATTATCAAGTCCAGACGGGCGATGATGGCTATCCTCGATTTACCTTAGTCGGTGCCCAACCACAAAATGTAGAGGCCTATGCCGAAGCCTTTGAAATCGATGGACCGACTCAGACAAATTAAATGAAACTAGGAGTGCCAAATGAATATTTTAATCACGGGAACTTCGCGTGGAATTGGATTCGGATTGACATCGAAGGCTCTCGCTTTGGGTCACACAGTGATCGCGGTTTCAAGAAAGACCGATGAATTAAATTCTTTAAAGGCAGATTACCCGAAAAATTTGATTTTGCTGGAAGCCGATATCAGTCAACCCGATTCATTTAAAGCTATTACGAATAAAGTGAGCGAGGTTGGCTCGTTGGACGTTTTAATTAACAATGCCGGCGTTCTAAAATCTGGAGAATCACTTAATGAACTATCGGATAGCTTTCATTTGAATGCGTCCGTACCATTTTTACTAACTAAGGCCTTGCTGCCTTTCATTAAAAAATCTAAAGCTCCAAAAGTCGTTCAGATTTCAACTAAAATGGCATCGATCGACGACAATACATCAGGGGGCAGCCAGGCTTACCGAGCTTCGAAAGTGGCGCTAAATATGCTTACCCGCGGGCTTGCAATCGAACATCGTGATGTCTTTTTTGCATTGATTCATCCGGGTTGGGTTAAAACGGACATGGGTGGTAGCTTAGCGCCTGTAGAAATTAATGAGTCTGTTGCTGGCATTTGGAACGTAATCAATGCTATGTCTTCAAAAACGTCAGGCCAGTTTGTCGATTTTAAAGGGAACGAGATTCCCTGGTAGAGATTGCATTGCCTCGCCGTTGTCGTATTTTAATACAGATGTCAAATATCCTCGATTTTGAACCCTAAATTGAGCTCCCTAAAGAATTATATTTGAGCAGGAATGGCCTCGATCTCGCTCTATCTAATAGACGCGAGGTCTCTATTAAAATTTTTAAAATGGGTTTGCCAATACTTTTTTTACTGGGTGCTGCCAAGGCAGATTTGAATATCTGCAAAGACTTCTATCAGCTCAAAACAAAAAAAGATTTTAAGTTTTCAACTACCAAAGCTGATCAGGAAGCCTATTTTGAAATTCTTAGGCTTAAGCTATTCAAGTTTTACGAAAATAAACAGATTCCTAAATGGATGACTGTGACTTTGGATGGCATTGATCTAGAAATTGATCTCAGCCATCCCAAACTTGACAAAAAAGTTCAGAATAAAATAAAATCTAGTGAAGAAATAGAAACGATTAATACTGAAATGAAGCAGGTTTTAGCTGTGCTAAAATTAATCTCGGGAACTGAAAAACTCCCGGTGAAATCCGCCGCGGACGAGGCCATCGCCATTTCTTTGCAGGAGCAAATTGACCAGCATTTTCGCTCTTGGAGAAATATGAATGAAAAAGACAAAAGAGAACTCTCACGTTTTTGGATTTCCAATGGTGTCCTATTTACCGAGTCCCATGTTGCTAGTTTGCTGACCTCACTAGACAAAGTCTTTGCTAAAGGGCCCGACGCCCCAATCGACTTGGCCGCAGAAGTGGGCCAAGTAGCGGACCTAAGAACTCTTGATTTGGTTAGCTCCACTTTTGACGGTTTTGAAAGCCTTATTAAATATTCCCTTACTTCCGAAGGGTCAAAATATTCAGCCGTTGAACTGGCGGAAAAGTTTCTTCTGCAGCCCGAGGTGATTTTATTGCGAGATCAGTTAGCTGAAGCGTCTTTTCAAAAACTTGACCTTGTTAGAGAGGCTGCCGAAAATCAAAGGTCCTCGATTTTAGGTAAACCAGGCGGGGCTGTGGGCCGCATTTCAGATGAACAAAAACGTGATTATTTGAGGCAATTAGTAAAGAGTTCCATTGAAAGTGTTTTGGTAAGCGCTGTTGCGATAGACAAAGCGGCTCGTCAGATTTTTTCTAAAAAAGCAGAACAGATTATGAACTTGACCGTTGGTCAGTTAAA
>JAYTTH010000480.1:0-13034 GCA_043745515.1 Pseudobdellovibrionaceae bacterium
AAATGGCATTTCGGACATCGTACTAACATACTTACAGAATAAGAGAATAGCCATTGACGCACAATTAAAAAATTCCTAGGTTGTGGAAATGGTTCATATTCCTGTCCTTTATAATGAAATAGTGACCGCTTTCGATCCTTTTGTAGATCAATCTGATGTTGTTTATTTCGATGGAACCTTTGGCCGGGGCGGACATTATCGTTTGCTCTTGGATAAGAACCCTAAACTTAAGACCATTGCCTTTGATCAGGACCCCGACGCTCATTCCTACGCCCAAATTCATTTTGGCGAATTGATTAAAGCCCGTCAGCTTACGATGTACCTGGATAATTTTGTAAATTTTGATAAGCATTATGACGGGCTCATCGACTTTGCACTACTAGATCTTGGTGTCAGCTCACCCCAGTTGGACGAGCCAGAGCGCGGATTTAGTTTCTATCACGAAGGTCCTCTCGACATGCGAATGAACAACACGCAAGGCATAACGGCTGCCGAGCTAGTGAATACGATGACAGAGCAAGAACTCGTCGGCCTTTTTTTGAGTCTAGGTGAGGTCCCAAGTCCGTTTAAAGTCGTGCGTGCTATGATTGAAGATCGTAAAGCAAAGCCGTTTACTACGACTACTCAATTATCTGGTTTGATTGAACGAGTCGATGGCTGGCGACGCAAAGGTTTTCATCCGGCTACCCAGTATTTTATGGCCTTACGATTAAAAGTAAATCGCGAGCTTGAAGTTGTCGAAAATGTTTTGCCTCGACTAATGGCTAAACTTCGTCCCGGTGGGCGACTGGCTATTATCACGTTTCATTCTTTAGAGGATCGTATTGTGAAATCAGTTTTTCGCACGTACCCGGAATTGGGCGATCCCTTAAAGCGAAAAGTAATTCATCCATCGCGGGAAGAAGAATTAGCAAATCCGCGAAGTCGAAGCGGCAAGTTAAGAGTTTTTGTTCGTACTTAATTTTTTTTTGGTCTCGACTTGATTGGTCTTGATCAATCAAAAATCTCCAAGCACACCCCGAGCCCTAGACGAAAAGATAGGCAGGCCTGCCAAAGGTTCCCTTTTCCCAGACGATATGAGGTAATTTAACCACGAGGTCATGGATGAACTCAGTGTTCTATAAGCGTCACAGCAAAGACATTAATCCGTTCTTGAGTATCACGATACTAATCGGCACGCTTTTTTTAATCGCCTTTTTGCATATGGAAGAACGTCGTCTAGGCTATCAAATTTACTATTTGTCGCAGCAAAATAAAAAAGTAGAAATTGAGCGCAAAATAAAAGAGATCGAATTGGCTCGGCTTGCTATTCCATCTCAAATCATGTCATTTGCTAAAAATAAATTGACCCTACGAAATCCAGAGTTGAGTCAAATTATTCATTTGGCCTCACCGACTCCGATTGCAGAAAACAGAGGAAAATCGATCGATTGAAAACTCGAATTATAATCCTTTTTGTGATGTTTGCCACCGTTTGGTTTTTAGTGCTTTCACGGGCGTTTTATATTCAAGTTTGGCCCAATCAAAAACTGACCCAGCTTCAAGCAAAAAAATATCAAACACGAATTAAATTAAATTCTCAACGTGGCAGTTTTTTAGATAAAGAACATCGCGAAATTGCTATGTCACAAATTTCGTATTCAATTTATGCGGATCCTAAATTTATTCAAGCGCCAAGGGCAATAAGCCGCCAGCTCGGAAAAATTTTAGGAATCAGTAATGATCTACTGTACGCCAAATTAAAAGATAAAAATAAGCGATTTGTATGGCTTCAGCGATTTATTGATGAAGCTAAATTGGCTAAAGTGACTGCGGCTAGTATCGAAGGAATATCGCACGTACAAGAATGGAAACGGGTTTATCCTTATGAAAGTTTATACAAAGGTATTGTGGGCTTTGTCGGACAAGAAGGAGTTGGCCTCGAGGGCCTAGAACTAAAATATGACAAATGGTTGTCTGGTGATACTGAAAAAATCAACGTTAAAAGAGATGCACGCGGACGCCCGTTAACTATAGACGGTATGATTGTAACGGAAAATCAAATGGGCAGCGACGTGGTAATGACTGTGGATACTGATTTGCAATTTTATGTTGAAACGCAGCTTCGTGAAACTTTGGCGAATTTTGATGGCGAAGGGGCCGTGGGAATTGTTTTGGATGCAGCGACGTCTGAAGTGCATGCTATGGTTTCAGTGGAAAATAATCAGCGTCGAGATCTAATTGTTAAACAAAAAGCAATCACGGACGTTTTTGAGCCAGGTTCGACAGTAAAACCATTTGTGATGGCATTGGCCTTAGAAGAAAATCTAATTTTGCCCAATTCAAAAATATTTTGTGAATTTGGAAAAATGAAAATAGGCGATCGATGGATTAAAGAGTCTGATCAACATCATCAATTCAATTTTTTAAGTCCTTCAGAAATATTGGCCTTTTCGTCCAATATAGGTATTGCAAAAATTGGTTTCAAACTCGGCACTGATAGGCTTCGGGACGGACTGCTCAGATTTGGTTTTAATCAAAAAACGTCGGTGGATTTTCCAGGCGAATCCAAGGGGGTTCTTCATGAATCGCCATGGAACAATCATTTATTGGCAAATGTTTCATTTGGTCAGGGACTTTCAGTGAATGCCTTGCAATTGGCAAATTCATTTGCGGCCCTTGTAAATGGTGGGTTATTGAATCGGCCAACTTTAATTAAAGGACGTCGTAACGCTGAAACGCAAGAGTACTCTGACTTTGAACATCCGTCATCTACTCGAGTTATTTCTAAGCGAACTTCTGATTTACTGAAAGTAATGTTGTCGTCTGTGACCCACGAAGGTGGAACCGGCGTCAATGCGCGGGTACCTGGTTTTTTAATTGGTGGAAAAACGGGAACAGCCCAGAAGCCAAGTATGAAATTTCGTGGTTATGAACCCAATGCCTATTTATCGAGTTTTCTTGGATTCATCCCCGTGCATGAACCTAAATATGTTATTTATGTCTTGATTGATAGTCCTAAAAAATCCTTTTACGGATCTCAGGTGGCTGCGCCGGTGTTTGCAAAAGTAGCTTCGTATCTGGCACGCAAAGAAGGGATGATTCCTAACTTGATTTCGGATAAAAATTTAGTGGATGGGTTTGATAAAATTCGCAAAATTAAAAATAAATCCAATAAATCGTCTGACACGGCCGCAGAAGAACCTAAAATTTTGTCCTTGCGAGACATCTTAAAATCAACAAATACAACGGATGAGCTTGTTTTTATTGGCAAGGGTTCAAAAATTGAATCGATAGATGCAGACAGCACCGAAATCAACCACAAAAAAGTTAGGGTTTTTTTAAAATAAAAATTAATTGGCTTCAGCAGGAGATCGAGTGTTTTGAATCCAATGGTAGCCTCGGCAACCTAATTTTCCAGGCATCGAATAACAGGTTGAAAATTCACCCAAAATAAAATCACTATTGGGACTAAGTTTAATTAAAAGTTCGGGCGTCAAAAGATAGGATTTTTCCTTATTTGAAAGTTGAAAGTAATTATTTCGGCCCCAACAATAAAGCTCGCCGCCATTGGTCTCTGCGCAAGAATGAAACTTTCCGGTTTTAATTTTTCTAAATTTCAAAACAGCACTAACAGGTGTTGGTTTAACCGTCGGCTCCTGGTTTCCAACTCCAATTTGTCCAAAATCGTTTTTTCCCCAGCACTTTACATTTTCATCCAAGGTGAGGCCACAGCTGTGATAGTCACCAAGTGCCAATTGTTTGTATTTAGTTTTTACGTCAATAGAATCGATAGTGCCTTGGTAATTGATTTGCCCTGTTCCTAGCTGACCGAAATCACTTCGTCCCCAGCATCTTAAGGTATCGTCAATTAATATACCGCAGGTATGATAAGCGCCCGAAGCAATAGACTTGAATCGAGCATTCATATCTACCGTTAAGGGCACCCTCGAAGATTTAATATGAGCAAGCCCGAGCTGAACAAAGTCACCTCGTCCCCAGCACTTGGCAATCCCATCTATGGTGATTCCGCAGGTATGGTAAAGGCCAACGCTTATAGATTTATATTGAGTATTAGGGTCTACAGTTGTCGGCGTTACTACATTCTGTTGAGTGGGATCGCCGATTTGTCCGAAGCTATTGTCCCCCCAGCACTTAAGAGCCATCCAATCTTGATCCTCTCTTTTTACTTTTGTAATTCCACAACTATGAAACATTCCAATTTCGAGACTTTCCCACTTTGGAAACGTGTTTATTTCTAATAGTTGAACATAGTCTTTGCTTGTGTTGACACCTAACTGGTGAAAACGGTTGTCCCCCCAGCAGAAAGACTTGTCATCATTGGTCTGAATGCACCCCTGATTGCCAATTCCCTTCATTTCGGAAATATTTTCGAAAGGCATTTCAAAATGTTTAAACATATTTACTTTTGATTTACTAATATCAGAATGATTTACGATTACAGCAGAGTCTTTTTTCTTATTTTTTGGAATTTCATAGGCTACCACATAGAGTAAAAATACAATAATGATTCCAAATGCACCATAGATCCATTTTAAATCTTTTTTTGTTTCAAGTTCTTTAAATTCACTTAAATCTTGAATTTTGAAATTTATATTTTTTAAAGATGTTCCTGTTTTCGAGCTAGATTTACTTTCTGCAGTGCCAGCTTGAATCAACGATAGCTCTGCTTGATTTTCTTTGTCCGGGTGATAGGAAAATTCTGAAAAATCGTCCGAGTTGAGTTTTAGTTGACTGAATTTCAATAACTTTTCCTGCGATTTTTCATACGAATGATAAAAAGTATTTTTTAAATAATCGCTAAACACATGTTTATTAAATTCAGGAAAATTTACATTTAAAAACGTGTTTATGGCGCCAGAAAGGTCCTGTCCAGATTGGTAGCGGGCGTCTTTGTCAGAAGCTAGGCAACTATTTACGATATTTACAAATTCTGAATATTTTGGATCAACACAAAGGGAAAGGTCTGGTATAAACCCCTGTTTGATTTTGTTTAGAGTTTCAAGTTCTGTTTCTGACGCGAATAGACGGCGGTTGGCGAGGAGTTCCCAGGTAATGACTCCCAATGAAAAAATGTCGGTGCGACTATCCATGGAATCGCCTCGAACTTGTTCGGGACTCATATAGCCAAATTTACCTTTTAACGTGCCTGATCCAGTTATTTCCAATTTTGAATTTGATTTTGCAATCCCAAAATCAATAACTTTAATTTCGCCGTTATAGCTGACCATAATATTTTGGGGGCTGACATCTCGGTGCATAATATTCAATGGTTGTCCGGTATAGATATCACTGGCCTTGTGTGCATAATCTAAACCGCTAGCGGCTTCTTTTATAATAAAGGCTATGAATTCAATTGGCAATTTTCTGTTTTCATTTCCCAGGGCTTGAATAATCTGCTTTAAATTTCGTCCATGCACAAATTCCATAACAATGTAGAATTGACTAATTTTATCAACACCAAAATCAAAAATATTAACTATATTGGAATGGTTTAATTGCGAGGCGATTTTAGCTTCTTCTTTGAACATGCTGATAAAATCGTCATTGTCTGAATAGGCGGAAAGTATCTGTTTAATTGCAAAAAATTTGTGTACACCCTCGGCGCCGGAGCCAATTGCCAAATGGATTTCAGCCATGCCGCCGACGGCCATTTGTTCTAATAGTGTGTATTTGCCAAGTTTTTGAAATTTCATTCAATATTTCCTGTATCTAAAATCGGTGCCTTAAGGAAATAGATGATGGCCTTTTGGTCCAGAACCAAAGGGTGCTATTCAAGGGTTTTGCTAGGCCGGCGCAGGGAGGAATTGGTCCATAAATTGGGCCAATTGATTCAGGACGACAGGTGGAATTTCATGTCCACCACTGAAATAATTAGCCTTGGTCTTGAGTCCAGATGAACTTAAAAATGATTCAAGTGCTCGGGCACCGGTTACAGGCAACACGGGATCCGACGTTCCGTGGCTTATAAAGGCATTTTTTCCTTTTAGAAATTCGGCTGGGATATTTTTTAAATAGGCTTTGTTTACTAAATTTGAGGACAACAATCCAAGGGCAGTAAAACTTTGGGGAAAGGTGTAAAACAAATCTAAAGCAAGCATTCCGCCTTGGCTAAATCCCGA
Source organism: Pseudobdellovibrionaceae bacterium (assembly GCA_043745515.1). GTDB lineage: Bacteria > Bdellovibrionota > Bdellovibrionia > Bdellovibrionales > Bdellovibrionaceae > UBA2316. The sequence goes on from JAYTTH010000480.1 coordinate 6,123, forward strand.
AATAAGCGTTTTTGAAGGGTCCAGGTTTTTCATGGAAAGCCATTTTTGAAATTCGACGCGCAATTTTTCTATGCCTTTTGGAACTTCAAGAGAAATATCCAGAGTCGCCCCGGCCGCTTGATATCGATCAATGGGAATCGGCCACCAGGCGCGTCCGACGCCGTAACCACCCAGTGAAATCTCCAAAGGACCTTGTGGAAAAAACCAATTGCAAGCGTGCTTTGTTGGTATCATTCGTGACAGCGGAGCTAAGTCATCAGCATCGGCCCCATAGCCATGAAACAAAATAACATTTACATTTTTTACATCTTCAAATATCTCAACGGCATTTTTATCAAATAGATTCATGGTGGACATTGTTACCTTAAAATAGTTAATCTATAAAGATGAAAGTTTCAGAATTTGTCGATTTTTTTAACCCCAATTCCGTGGTCATTCCTAAGCGCAGCCGGGTCCTTTCGGCCAAAATCGATTCGCTAGTTGATTCGTCCCATAAAGTTACTAAAGGAAGCGTTTTTTTTGCCATAAAAGGGAATTCAGCAGATGGACATAAATTTATAAACGGGGTTGTGGAAAATGGCGCGGTATTGGTCGTATTAGAAGATAGCGCCTACCTTGCAGATCTAAAAGGTGTGCCGCATATTTTAGTGAATGATTCCCGTTTCTATTTTGAAAAAATGTGTGCGCTCTTTTTTGGGCGAAAAGACGAACGAATTTTCAATATTGGTATTACCGGTACCAACGGAAAGACGTCGACTTGCTATATCATTGAATATTTACTTCAGAATCATGGGATACCCACTGGCATAATTGGAACTGTCAATCACCGACTAGGCAAGAAAATATGGTCAACGACCCACACTACTCCTGACCCATGGACGGTTCATAAGCGATACGCTGATTTTAAAAAAAATGGTGCTTTGGCGTCTGCTGTTGAAGTTACCAGTCATGGAATTGATCAGAAAAGAATGCATTCCATAAATTTTGATATCGGAATCTTTACCAATTTGACCCAAGATCATTTGGACTATCATGGAACAATGGAAAACTATTTTTCTGTGAAAGAAAGATTATTTTTGGATATTTTAGGTAGGTCGAACAAATCGCAGCGATTTGCACTTGTTAATGGCGATGATGTTTATGGTAAACGTATACAAATGGCCTATGGAGTTAGTCGTCATTTTTTCGGCCAAGATAAATCCTTTCCAATTTGGTTTGAAATTAAGGAAAGACATTTTGAATATCAGCAAATTGAAATAGGCTACTTCGGAAAGCGTTTCAAAACTCGTTTTCCACTTTTGGGATTGCATAACATTTATAATTTTTTACCTTGTTTATTTGTTTGCGACTTTTTAAAAATTTCAATAGAATCTGCGTTAAAAAAAATGGAATCTTTTGCTGGCATTCCGGGGCGATTGCAACGGGTGATGGAAATTAAAACGAAAAATATTTTTATTGATTTTGCTCATACGCCCGATGGCGTATCCAAAACATTGGATACCGTAATGGAATTGCGGTCAGAACTAAAATTGAAAAGCAAAATAATAACGGTTTTAGGGTGCGGTGGTGATCGTGACAACTCAAAACGGCCCATTATGGGCAGTATTGCGGAAGCGAAGTCAGATTTTGTCATCGTAACCTCTGACAACCCAAGGACTGAAAATCCTCTTGCTATCATCGAACAAATTAAGGCCGGATTTAAAAATCAAAATAATAAATATTTTGAAGAGAATAGATCAAAGGCAATCAAAAAAGCCATGGAAGCCGCAAAAGATGGTGATATCGTTTTAATTTTAGGAAAAGGGCACGAAACCTATCAAATTATTGGCGATAAAAAATTTCCTTTTGATGATTATTTAGAGGTTATAAAATATGCAACAAGAAACACTTAAACTTGATGATGTATTAGCTTGGACGCGGGGAAAGCTTGTGAATAGTGATAAAGCTACATTGGCTTCCTCGTTTGATTTCGTGGGGACAGATTCTAGGTCCGATTTGAATGGAAAATTGTTTGTTCCTCTGCGCGGGGATGTTTTTGATGCCCATGATTTTATAAATACAGCCATCGAAAAGGGATGCACAGGAGTTCTTTTTGATCGTAAATCAAAAAAATCTTTGAAATTAAATTTAGACGGTTCTGTGGCATTGATTGAAGTAGAGGATTCTTTGCTTGCCCTGCAAGAGCTAGCACACGGGTATCGAAAAAAGCTGAATAAAATTATTATTGGAATCACGGGTTCGGCTGGTAAAACTACAGCTAAAGAATTTACTAGCCAGATTTTAAACTCCGCAAGTAAAACGTACGCTAGTCAGGGGTCTTTGAATAATCACTGGGGTGTGCCTTTTTCGCTTTTAAATATGCGCGATACAGATCATTTCGGAGTCATTGAAATGGGAATGGATAAGTACGGAGAAATTCAAAGACTGGTTGAAATTGCTGACCCCGATATCGTTGTGGTAACTATGGTAGGCCATGCCCATTTTGAACATTTTGGCTCGCAGGAAAATATTGCTAAAGCGAAAAATGAAATTTATTTGTTTTCAAAAAAACCAGCTGTGCGCATTTTCAATTTAGACAACCCATTTACGGAAAAAATGCGAGACGATTTTTTAAAGACTACAACTAAAGGGGCTGTTTATGAATTTTCTGCCGTAGACCCCAACGCTCATGTATTTATGCAGCTTAAAAACGTGTCTGCTCTGGGGCTTCAAATTGAAGGATCGATTTGGAAGCAGCCCGGGCAGGCTTTGGTGCCGGTATTTGGACGTCACAATATTACGAATGTTTTAGTGGCCGCCACGCTAGCTTTAGCTGCGGGGATGACCCCTTCACAAATTTGGTCCAGTTTAAATAGACTTAAAACAAATTGGGGACGGAATCAGCTTTTACAAGCTGATAGCGGCGCTCAAGTTATTTTCGATGGTTACAATGCCAATCCTGATTCTATGGATAGTTTAATTAAAAATGTACACGATTTACCTGTATCAGGAAAACGAGTCCTGATTTTAGCCGAAATGCTTGGGTTGGGCGACTCTAAAGATAAATTTCATTTTGAATTGGCGGAAAAAATTAGTAAAAATAAGTTTGATCAAGTCATGTTTTATGGTCCATCCAGCCAAATTTTTAAAGACGTATTTGCCAGAATATCGACGAAAACTCAATTGTGGGCATCCGAAAAAATGGATGAGGATGTGATTAATCGATTAAAATCAGATTACAAAGATGGCGATTTAATAGCGATCAAGGGATCTCGAGGAATGAAAACCGAAAAAGTCGTTTCGCTTTTAGTTCAGGCTTTCTCGCACGAAAAGATTTAAATAGTATTTAACTAGAAATTCTACTTTAAATTCTGCGCCATTGAACAGCCAAGTGACTTCTTCGAACGGCTTAACTTGTAGTTGTAATTTCTGATCATCAAATATTTTTGAATTTACTTTGGATTCAACACTGTGCACGGAACTGATCAATTGTGACCCAATAAAATTAAAACGAATTTCAATAGTTCCTGGTTCTTTCATAGTGAAAATCATTTTATAGCCATTTCGAAACAACATAAAATCTGAATGAGTTTGGGCTATTGTATAGATCTTAATTTTACTTTGTGGCGTGGGTTTGAATTCGTTATATAGCTGAGTTGCGTCGGTAAACTGATTTTTTAAACCATGAAGTAAATCCAAGGTCGACTTTACAACAAGCCGTTGCTTTTTATATTCGGGATTAGAGTCAACGATACCTGACTCAAGGATTTTGTTTTCTGAATCGATAAGTTCTTGAATCCATTCCAGTTGATTCATACGGTCTCCTTGGGCTTGTATTTAAACGGGCCCGTATTTAGGATAAGGGTTTCTGTTCTGCGTTTGCAACATAAAACAGAAACCGCTTTTAAAAAATCCTTGGGGCTTCAATTAGAAGAAGCTCCCGACCTGAAAATGAGTTGATGCTGACGACGTCGATCCATACGAGCCACTCAATGGATTGTAAATGCCAATGACGGCGGTCAAAGGCATTTGATAGGCCAAATTCAATTCAAAACGGAACTCAAACCCCAAATTCCAAAAACTTTGATTAGTGGAAGCCGGTACATAAGCATTGTCCATCTGTTTAAAGGCTAGCCCATCTAAAAGTACACCATCGGCGACGAAGGCTCCATGCAAGCGATGTAAGAACACTGGATAGGTTGAATTGCCACGATTTATTTCTCGCATAGGAAATCTATATTCAAATTTTGGATTTATCATGGTTTCTCCAAGAAAATGGCCTTGTTGATAACCTCTCATTAGGAAATAGGGAACAAAAGGATCTTGTTGCAGCAATAGGGAGTTTGTAGAAGCGCCTAACAGGGGGCTTATTCGGTCATTGGAATACAAAGCGTCTAGTTTCATATATAAAACGTGATTTTCAGATATTAAATCGGGCCAGTATTGTGATGTGCCAAATAGAAACTGAGTTTGTTGTAAGTTGTCCTGATTCTTAAAATATTGATTCATCCCTATGTAATAGCTACGTCCATTGACTGGCGTTGACAATAAACCGGTTCTCTCAATGTCGCTAAACTGAAACATAAAGCCGCCACCTTCGCGACTGTAATTGCTGAACTTCGTGGCGACATTTATTTGTCGAGCGCTTACCTGTAGATCCATATTTTTATTCATTTTCCAGACGTTAGGCTGCACAAATGCGGATTTTGAAGAATAGGTTGCGAGGTTGGAGGCATAAACAAAATAGGTAGTGTACTGGTTATAGCTAAAGCCAAATCTATTTTCATAAACTTGATTTAAATAAGTGCCATTAATCGACGTTTTGGCTGTTGCCGAATCGTAAGTTAAATCCAAATTGTAAACATGCTTTTTTAAAGGGTCAAAACCGCTGGTTTGGGCTTGTAATAGAAATCGGTTATCGCTGCTTGAAGTAGCCAAAAATGGGATCCAATATTGCGGCCATAAATACGAATACGGTGAATAGTCGCGCACTGGAAAATTGCCTTTGTCGTCCACTTTGGATTCAGCTTTTGGCTTATCAGGAAACTGAGCACTTGATATCCGTGTGATTTTCGGCAATTCTTCTGGAGTCTTTGATAGATCATTCTGATTCGAGAAATGTATTTCCGGGCCTTTTCCCGTCAGTTTGGTAAAATAAACATCCTTTGTTTGGGGATCCACGGTATATGAAAACGTCCCAGTGTAAATATGAGTTATCGGCTTAGTTAAATTAGTCGTGAAATTATTCACATAGATATTTCGAATCCCATTTTTAGTTGAAGAAAAATAAATATTTTCGCCAACTATCGAAGGGTAGCGAGCTTCGGGGAAGCTTGGCAAAAGAGGCTTCATGTTGCCTGCGGCAATATCAAAAGAAATCAAAATTTCTTCAGTGTTTGGTTTTCTAAGTGAAAAAATAATCGTATTGGAATCAAGATAAGAAGGATGAGAAATTCGTTGTTGCAGAGGCGCTGACCAAAGAATTTTAGATTTTTTTGTTTTTACGTCAAGAACGGCCAGCATCGTTTTTAGTGCATCTAATTTAACAAATACTACCTGTTCCCCATTGGGGGAAGGCGACGCTTCACGGGCCCGCTCCCCTGAGGTTAATCGTTCTGTGCGTTGAGTTTTAAAATCAAACACAAAAAGATCAGAAAAGGATTCGGACGGACTAAAGGAATCAATTTTATCGTAAACAAGCTTGTAGGTTTTTGGAAACCAAGCAATTCGTTGAATATTACCGGCAAGAGGGCCGTCAGGAACTAAATCGTCTTCTTCGGAGTCTTGATAAATATCTTCAATTTGATTTGTGTTTTCTATTTGGCTCGGATCTAAAATTATAAAATTATTGTTTTTATTTTTTTCAACAATTTTGACTTCTTTTACGTCTCGCTTGGATACCGATAGATAAGCCATGTATTTGCCGTCGAAACTAATCGCTGGTGTCGAGCTGTATTTGGCTTTTGGATCCACTAACTGAGAAATGGATTCGGGCAATTGTTTAACAATATCGATTTGTCTTAGAACTTTTTCTTCCAATGTGAAAAGCGTGTCTTGAAAAAATTTTTCATAGCCACTGCCTAAATAATCTTCAGCAGGCGTATTTATAAAAAAAGGAACTCGACCTGCCTGTCGATCATGAAGTTGTTTGACGATATTCGGTGATTCATCGTGAGCCATTTGTCCCCAAATATAGGAACCAAAGAGATACGGGCGGTTGCCTTCGGGCCAGGTGTGCAGAAATTCGTTTATTTCAAATATTTTAAACTCACTTAGGGAATCATTTAGAACAAATGATCTAAGCAAAGATTCTTGGTAGTTGGAACGCAACCGTCCGCCATTGGATAACTGAGTTTCCATATAGACCGCTACGCCTTCTTTCCACCAGCGTGGCATTAGGCCATTGGGAGTAATGATGGAACCAAATACGGGTCGCAAGTAGCGATAAAATCCCTGAATGCCTTCAAAGCTAAGGATATGGGTGTATTCATGGGCTAAAAGTTCAAAAGCCCAGTCGCCATAGTCGGCTAAGCTTTCGCTAGTATTTGGAAGCACAGGATATACCATAATGTGTGGGTAGGGGATTCGAGTTGCATACCCATTGGTCAAATCCGTTCTGTCATTGATGATAACCGTCGTTTTTTTTGGCTTTTGCGAAAAGTAAGGAGTCAAGGCTTTATAAGCTTTCTCCAAGGTGCCGGCCATAAAAAATCCAACGTCCATTTTTTTCTCATCAACCACGACGTAAAAATGAGGCGTTTCAATGGTTTTGAACTGAAGGGACGGCGGGACTTCATAGCTATAAGCAAAACTGTGAAAAAAAAGGGGAACCCACAAAAGAGAGAAAAATATTTTTGACATCTTATGAGGGTAATACCTAAAGCGTTGCAACATCAAACTCGTTTGACTTTTAGAAGCCATGCAATAGATTTT
>JAYTTH010000481.1:0-3475 GCA_043745515.1 Pseudobdellovibrionaceae bacterium
AAATAAAATTCCGCGTAACTCTGATGATGTAATGACTAAGCTTCAGGTTGGGGATGGTATTCGCGTCGAGGCATTTACAAATTTAGAGATTTCAGACACGGTTTCAAAACTAACTAAAAGTACAAATTTGTCAGCAGTCCTAGGATATGACCTATTCCAAGGATTGTTTATGCTCGACATATATAAATACACCTTCAATGATGTTCGGGCCCGGTTTATGGGAACAATGAATCGTGGAACACTAAAAGCCGGTGTCGGTCTCAATTGGTTGGCGCAGTATGGTGTTGGAGGCATTTTAAGTAAATTATTTAAAGATATTTTTGATGTTAATTTTAATATAAATATCACAAAATCTTTTAATTTCTATAACGATTACCCCATTGAAACTCACATTGCCGATTATTTTTTTAGATTTCATTCACCATCAAGTGCGATGATTTCTATTTCTAAAGCTTGTAATTTTCAAGCTTTAGGCAATGGAGGAATAATCACCAAAGGTCGACCACTTACAGCAGAAGCTGCGTTTGACGAATTAATTGGAAACGTCCGTAGCGGGCAATTTCTATCTTTATTTAATCCAAGTGTGAAAGAAGAAGCCCTGTCCGCAACACTTCTAAAAAATGCATCCATCGCGGAAACGTTAGCTTGCGAAGATCAGTCTTTGCCTTATGAAAAAAAACGAGTATTGAATTTCTTTAAAGGACGAATGGCAGCTGATGTGTTTTCTCTTGATTTTGGCCCTAAGATTAGCAGATTGTTGAAGGCCAATTTAAATCAAGGCCATTCCGAAATTTTTGTTTCCTCAGTCGAGCAGAATCAGGATTTTAAATATTATCTTTTAGTAAATAGTTATCAGAAATATGCAAATTCCTATATTTTTGGCCGTTGGGAAAATGAATATATTTCTGATATCGATGCGCTCTATCTTTCCGATAAAGAAAAAAGTGTAATTCATTTTTTAGATTTTGTTAAACGCATTCAGTATAAAGACAAAGTTCTTTCAGTATCAAATTTGAAGGAGGTCTATACTGATATTGATCGATCACTTCCAAATAACTTACCAAATCGAGATAAATTATTAGATTTAATTCCCAAGACCGAACAACGCGACGGTTTGATTTCACTAGTTTACACCTTAAACAATCAAATTGTGGCAGAACTGGACAAAATGGATCGTGCTGCTTTATATACTAAATTGTATAATTTTATTGATCAGCACCCCAAAACATACTTGATGAATGTGCCTCAAGATAATTCAGGCGAACGAGGCGGCATATCATTCAATGAGTATGTAAACGGACTATATTTTCAAATTGTTAAATTCGCAGATGCCAAATCGGACCCAAGGGAGCGTTATCTGGCTCTTCGTGAGTTGATGCACACACCGGTTTTTACCGAATATATTTTTACTGAATTATTGCCGACATTTATCTCACCAGAATTGGCTGCGGACTCTATGAGCGTCCAAATGAATGTAAGTTCAAGTGGCATAGCATTGGATGGCCTTAAAATTGGGAACAACCAATACTCTTCGGTATACAGCGCGGTGCTGTTGCTGAGATCTTTATTAAATGATCGGTCTCTTGATTTGCGACTGCAGAGTGTAACGTCAGAAGACGGGGGGGCAAATGTGAACCCTATGAGCATCAAAGGATTTAAAATCGCTAACTGATTTTAAGGTGAAATAGTATCAAAAAAAAGGTCCAATTAAATTCAATTAATTGGACCTTCTGATTTAGAGGTTACTTTAAAATTATTCAAATGTTCGAGCACGTCGAGGCGCGCTAGTGGCAGTGCTGGTAGGACGGGGCGGAGCCGATGGTTTCGCTGGACCTCTGGAAATTCCAGAACGTACTGGTGGGCGATCGTTTCTTTCGAATCTTTCACTTCTTTCCGTTCGAGTATCTGGTCCATCACCGCGATTGGTGAATCGCTTTTCGGCAAAGTGAACATTTCGAGATCGGTCGCGACTTCGTTCACCACGAAATTGAGTGGGACGAGAATCCCGATATCCGCCTCGAGCGCCCGTGAAGTTAGGATCCATTTCACGAGGAATTCGGCCATTCAAGAAATCGAAAGGCACTTCTTGATCCGCAACGGCTTCTACCTTTGAACTTAATACTTTAAATATTAGCTCTTCTTTTGTTAACTCAGACATACTTTGAAACTCAGCAGTGACTCGGAACGCTTCTTTTTGAGTTACAGTCATTCCTATTTTTTGATTTAATATTTTTTCGCTTGCTGTTTTTAGCTTGTGGTTAACGACTTCAGTTAATGTAGGAATTGTCCCTTTGATTAAATTAGCTTTAGTCTTTAAATGAATTTGCTTTAACAAAGATAACTCACGAGGTGAAACCAGAGTGTATGAAAAACCAGTTTTACCGTTTCGACCAGTTCGACCTATACGGTGAACATAAGATTCAGGATCCCAAGGCAGAGAGTAATTCACGATATGAGTCAAATCTGCGATATCCAAGCCGCGCGCTGCTACGTCCGTTGCTACGATGACTTTAACGTCTTTGTTTTTAAAACGTTTAAGAGTCCACTCGCGCTCTTTTTGATTCTTATCACCATGAAGTGATTCAACATGGTAGCCTTTTTTATTTAGCTCTTCTTCAATCTGTGCGCACTTCATTTTAGTATCGCAAAAAACGATTCCATAAAAATCAGACAAAGCGTCCAATAAATGAGTCAATGCTTTCAGCTTTAAATCTTCTTTAACAGTAAAATAAAGCTGAGTGATCTGCTCGGATAAATTTCCTTTTCGCTGAACTTCAACCATAGTTGGTTCATTCAAGTACAAATGAGTGATTTTCTTAATCGCAGGGCTCATAGTTGCAGAAAATAACCAGGTCTTGCAGCCGGCGCGTTTTTGGTTGCTCGTGGTGGTATCGCCAGCTTCTTTTTCTTTGTGGGTCTGCTCTAGAATTTCTTCTAGGGAATCTCGGAAACCCATAGAAATCATTTCATCAGCTTCATCCAAAACAAGCGTAGTGAGTTCGCGGATATGAAATACACCTTGATCCAAAAGATCAATTAAGCGCCCCGGAGTGGCGACGATCACGTGGGCGCCACGTCTGACAGCATCGACTTGAGTTCGGTAACTAGAGCCTCCGTATATCGCGGCTATTTTCATTTTTTTGTAAGAGGACAACGTTTTTAGTTGCTCAACGATTTGAAGTGCTAACTCGCGAGTGGGACTTAAAATCAAGGCCTGTGGAAATTTTTTAGTTGTATCTAAATGCTCGATCATCGGCAGACCAAACGCAGCCGTTTTACCTGTGCCTGTCGCAGCCAATCCAATAAAATCACCGGATTGTTTTAGCAAAAGGGGAATTGCTTTGGTTTGAATTTCCGTAGGGGCTACGAAACCAATACTTTCCAAATGCTTTATTAACTCGGGACTTAAACCTAAATCTTCGAACGTACTCATGAAAACCTCATTTGGCGGCAATCTACAGGATTACTCAAAAAA
>JAYTTH010000482.1:0-12973 GCA_043745515.1 Pseudobdellovibrionaceae bacterium
ACTGCGCAACGAACTCTAACAGCGTTTTTGGGTACTTTGGTTTTGCCACTACTTTTACTACTCAAACCACTAACCTTAGTCAACCGTATAGGCATATAGAAGAATTTTTAAGATCTCCACTGGCATCAGGTAAAAATCGATCGGCACTTTCACCGCCTTCACCCGAATTGCTTTTTGCACCTATTCTATTCATGGCAATCGCCAAACTTTCATGGGCTTCTTTTCCCAGTGCTCCCAATGACATGGCCCCTGTGGTAAAGCGCCTTAAAATAGAAACGACTGGTTCAACCTCATCTATTGGAATTGCCGCTTTAGTAGATTTGAATTTCAAAAATCCCCGCAAAGTAGATTTGGAATTTTTTTGAACATCGTCTCTAAAACGTCTATAAGCATCGAGATTGTTAGAACGAGCCGCTTCTTGTAAACTTGAAATACTATTTGGATTCCAAAGATGATTTTCTTCATTTTCACGATAGTGGATTACCCCACCAGTCGAAAGCAAAGACAGCATCGGTAAAGCAGAGGATTCTGATTTCAATTTTTTTGGCAAGATTCCGGATTGATACAGCAGTGCTTCCTTATCAATCATCTCAAGGGTCAAACCTTCGATTCTAGAAACAGACCCTGGAAAATATTTTTGCACCACACTTGAACTGAGCCCCACGATTTCAAAAACCTGAGCCCCACAATACGATTGCAATGTAGAAATTCCCATTTTTGAAATAATTTTAAGTAGCCCTTTGTTAATTGCCTTGATGTAATTCATTTCCAAAGTTCCCAAATCGGGAGCCGTTCCATTGGCAATCAATATTTTGCTCTGCTGTAAATAGGCAGCCAAATCTTTTATTAAAAACGGATACACGGCTTCAGCTCCATAGCCTATCAAACAAGCAAAATGATGGACGTCTCTAATTTCATGCGACGCCACCACCAAAGACACTTTAGTTCTAAGTTGTCTTTTAATTAAATAATTGTGAACCGCAGAAACAGCTAGCAAAGATGGTATGGATTTAGCTTCTGAATTCACACCCAAATCGGAAAGCACAATGACATCTTTCACAAGCGCCAAAGACTCGGCTTCTGCGCAGAGTTGTTCAAGCGCATCGTCCAATGGCCGTGTCGAATCTGTTTTCAAAATTGAAACGACTCCGACGTTTAAACCCATTTCCGATTTTAACAGTCGATGAAAATCCACTTCGCTCAACACTGGCTGGTCTAGTTTCCACACCTTAGTCTTGGCTTTTTTTTGATCCAATAGACAAGGCTTAGGACCCAAAAACATATTTAGGGACATAACCAGTCCTTCACGAATCGAATCCATTGGGGGATTGGTTACCTGAGCAAACATTTGCCGAAAGTAGTTAAAAAGCAGCTGAGGTTTTTCTGATAACAGAGCCTGCGGAGTGTCGTTTCCCATCGAAGAGCTGACTTCTTCGCACGTTAAATACATCGGGATCAATACGGATTCAATTTCTTCTCTAGTATAGCCAAATTGATTTAACTTTCTGAATAGGTTCTCAAAATCAAACGACTCAATTAATTTTGGCGTCGAAAAATCTTTCTGATGGTGGCGTTCGTCTTCCAACCAATTTTCATAGGGCTCCATTTCCGCGATTCTGGATTTAATTTCTAAATCCAGAAAAATTTGATTCGAATTGATATCAATCGCAATCATCTGCCCAGGCCCTAGTCGACCCTGAATTTTTACCTCTGATAGATTTACTGGTAAAATACCGATTTCTGAACCCAAAACCAAGGATCCATCTAGAAGAATTTGATAGCGACACGGGCGCAAACCATTGCGATCTAATTTTGCGCCCAACCAATCACCATCGCAAAAACAGACGGCTGCTGGTCCATCCCAAGGCTCAACCCGCACCGATTGAACATCATAGAAGGCCTTCAATTTAGGGTCGAGCGAAACTGCGTCAGGCATCAAGGTCATAAGTATTTTTGGAAGAAGATACCCAGAATGTCTAAAAATACTAATCGTATCATCTAAATATTGAGAATCACTTTGGCCTGAAAGTACCAATGGTCGCAGCAGACCCGGGTCATCCGGGCTAACAAATTCAGTAATTTGCCGCTCTTTAGCGCGCAACCACATCAAATTTCCACGGAGAGTGTTAATTTCGCCATTGTGGCAGATAGTTGAAAATGGTTGAGCTAATTTCCAAGCTGGCAAAGTATTTGTACTAAATCTAGAATGAACCATGGCAAATCGGCTTTGATACAAATTTGTTTTCAAATCCAAATAGTAATTTCCGAGATCTGCAGGCAAAGACAGACCTTTGTAAACTATGGTTTTTGTGGACAATGAGATTACATCAAATAATGTTTTCCGCTGAAGATCATTTTTAAGTAGAAATGCTTTTTTTTCAAAACTGACATTCCCACCAACTGCCTCTGCAAAAAAAACTTGAAAGATCTGCGGTTCTATCTCTTTGGCTTGCGAACCGAGAACACTGGTATCAACAGGAACCCGTCGCCAGGCCTGCACTGTCAATCCTAAATCTCTTGAATGCAGTTCCAGTTTTCTTTTTTGTTCATTCAAATAAACTTCATGGTCAGAAGAAAAAAAGAGCATACCGACTGCAATTTGATTTCCTGGCAACCTATCTTTCAACTCCGGCAAGTTTCGAAAATATTCTAAGTCCAATTGCAACAATATCCCAGCACCATCACTTGTTTTACCGTCTGCCCCCAAGGCGCTGCGATGAGACAGATTGGCAAGAATCGCAAGTCCACGGGAAACCGTCAGCTTATTTTGCTCTTTTGAACCAGCATAAACTAACCCTATGCCACACGCATCTTTTTCAAATTCTTCAGAATACATTCCAAGATTTTTTTTCGAAGGATTTATAATAATCTTTGATCTATTTTTTTTAGGCATCAATGGAAACAAATAAAGCATAATAATATTTCTGCAACAAAGATCATGCAATTTTATCTAGAGTTTTTATACTTTTGAAAGTTGTGAATTAAAAATATTTATAGCATCAAAAATATTTTCAATATGCTCTTTAGATTTTTGATCAAAAATCTAAAGTAACTACTCGAATTTCTCTATCGTTAATAAAATTTCTCAATCAACGATTTTGAAAATCGCGTAGTCAATTCCACCGTCGAAAAATTCATAATCTCTCCGCCGATAAAAATGCCTTCTTCACCTTGAAGACCATTTAGCTTGTCATAAATTTTATTTTGCAAGTCAGCCGTCGTGAAATGAGGAAAGTATTTCCAAGTATTAGCTACTCGAACATCTCCTAGTTTCCATCCATGACTTTTCAGATCTGCTTTAACAACATTTGCCACATTTTGAATATTTTCATCTTTGTCAGTCAGCGCATAAAATATGGCAATATTTTGTTTATCCCAGCGCTTTAACCAACACAAAGGATGGGATTCCCGCTCGCGGCGGTAATTGGCAGGTAAAAATCCGGTAGAAGGAAATCCCTTTGGCGTTTCAATGGCGATGCTATGGTAATTGTAGTACTTACAGGAATTAAATAGTGTTGTTTCTTCTGCCGTGCAATCCAATAGCTTCGCAACCACTTCAAGAGGGCACGTGAAAATAATTGAATTAAATTTTTCTACTGATTTATCCTTGAATATAATCTCTATAGGTTCAATTGACCGTACTCTATTAATTTTTTCAATTGACGAATTCAATTGAATATTCATATTCGTTGCCACTTTTTCCCAGAGAAATTGATAACCTGGGTTTACTTTTTTTAAATGACTTGATTGCTGGATTAACGAGGAAACCAATTTTTGTTCATAGTATTTTATAGCGTAAGCAGCCGGCACCTCAGAGGAATACCCGTAGCCAAAAGGAGTGAATGTAAAGCCGAAAAAAAACTCTAATGTTTCTGATGAAATACTGTTTTCTTTTATCCATTGTGAAAATGGAACCATCAAATCAGGCCTCAGATTCTCAAACCCAGGACTAAAAATAAGATTGGATTCCATTTTTTGCAGCCGAAATAGGTATTCCGAAGCAGCCACCAGCAATTGGGATCGTTCAGACATAGACATCGCTTCAAATTGCGAATGATTCGGCCTTAAAATGACCGCTGGATCTTGCCCCTCAAGTTCATCTAATTTTATATCGAATTGCTTTGCAAGCGCGATCACTTCCGTATAGGACGAAGTCGTAAAAACAGCACCCATATCATAATAGTGCGAATCAATTTTGACTGTACTGCATTTTCCACCAACTCGATTGCGCTCTTCAAAGACAACTACATTTGAATAGCCTTTTTCACGCAAATAATGAGCCGCTGATATTCCGGCTGCTCCCGCTCCAACGACGGCAATTCGATCTGATTTCAAGGCTGAAAATGTATTTGAATCAGGCTTTCGACTATAGAAAGGAAGTGACGAACAACTAACTATACCAGAAATCGACGACACTGAAATTGCGGCCGCCGCTTGCAAAAGTTTAACAATAAATTCTCGACGATCAGATTCCATCTTCTAATTTTATCTGACATCGCCAAAAAAATCTCCAAGTTTGCCTCTGATATGGGCCTTGGTTTAGGACTATTTTAAACAGTAATAATTATCAGCCGACTTTACTCAGTGTCGCCGAGCCTAAAACGATCATCGATTGATTAGGATTTTTCGTGTTAAATTTAATTTGAACAGGACCGTTTGTAACCACTTGCCCCATTTGCACGGGATCATGCCATAGTTCTTGAAGAGTTTTGGCAACATAAACTTGTTGGGATTCTGGATGAATCCAACTAGCCTCAACAACCCATGGGTTACGCCCATTTACAGACAGGCTTTTATTAGGACCGCAATAGGTTACTTTTCCAACGACCATTCTTCCATTTGCGGAAAGGGATTTAATTTGGTTTTCTCTGCGGTAAATCGAGCGCAAAAGGAAAAACCCAACGGACCCAAAGATAGCCCCCATCGCCAATAGCGCTATAGGAAACATCCATATTTGACCGCCATTAAATTCGGCTCGACTAGGATTTTGAGGGTCAATCATCAACTCAACAGGTGATCCCGTTTCATAGCTTGAGGATGAACGGGCTGTCATTCCAACTTCATGCGTTTTACTTTGAAATTCATATTTTACGAAAGGCTGATAACATGGATAGGAAACTGTGTGGCGACTATTTCCAGTTCCGGTTTCTCTTTGACAGGTCTCTTCTATCTGCTTTGTTATCACTCCGCTTACTATTTTGGCCCGGCCGGCAAAACCAATTGTTGAAACTAGCCAGTAACCACCGCCAACAAATAGGCAGCAGCCAAGAATGAAAAAAATAAAAGCTGGAAATTTAAATGTTGCCATAAGATACACTCTCCGTTGCTCGTATCGGAAGAATGCATAAAGACTTAAGTGGAGTTGTTTTTCTAAAAAGTTTCGCTCTTGGAACGACTATAACTCAAGATGTAGCTTAGATTTTAGATTAAAATTAGATACCAAGCTCCCTAACTTCCTTAGCAACACGATGTTGGTTTTTTCTAGGATTCGCGGCTTTCTGTTTTTCTTCTCTTTTAAACTTAAAAAGCTTTTCATCAGTAGGTGCTGTTACCTGTGACCCTTCGTCATCGGAATAAACTATGGTGTCTGTCTTTTCAAATTTTCTTGTTCTCAAAAGCTCTGCTCGTGCTTCTAGTTCTTTCGGGGAATTAACTTGCGTTTTTAATTTAGAATGAAGTTCTTTTTGGGCTAACGTATCGTCAGCAATAAGAGCGTTAAAATCATTAACTTTTGCGAACACGCTGCAGCCGATTAATAGTGTTAAAATCAAAGTTTTCATAAATTAGGCTCCTTGTCTTGAGACCATTTGCTTCGTTTACACGTTTAAGTAATGCAACGAGGGATCCAACCAAATCATCCAAGGCGAATCTCAAAACCACTTAAAATCGTCTATACCAATAGTGTTAATTATTGATAACACCTGTAAACAAATCATATAGTGCAACAAGAAGACGATGTATCCATTTGAAACGTTTAACTTTTTAAGGACTATATAATGATCCAGCAATTATTCCCAACTCAGGTTTTAAAGACCCCTCTTTTGCTCGCAAATGGAACTTTAATGAAAGACCTAAAAAACGATATTTTAAAAATCGCTGACGTCGATGCTGAAGGCCAGTCCTGGTCAAAAGCAAATTATCTTTTTGGTTACACTTCGTATGGTTCGCTCGATCAGTTGCATAGAACCTCTAGTACCTTCGCCAAATTAAAAAAGAAAATAGACCCTCAGATCAAATTATTTATTAAAGAACTAGATTGGGCTATTTCACCAAAAGAACTTCACTTATCTAAAATGTGGGCCAATGTAATGCCGAACGGAGCTATTCATTCGGGACATATTCACCCTCTGAGCGTCCTCTCGGGAACGTTTTATGTTACTTTGCCAAAAAAAGACGCGCCGGCTTTGAAATTTGAAGACCCTCGTTTTACTCAAATGATGGCGGTTCCGCCTAAAATTAGAAATCCTCGTGCTAAAAATCAAAATTTTTATGGCTACGTTCCAAAACCTGGGGACCTAATTTTATTTGAAAGTTGGCTGCGACACGAAGTGAATCAAAACCATACCAACGAACTAAGAATAAGCATAAGCTTTAACTATGATTGGAAATAATGCTTGAGTTAGTCAAAGCCGGTAAACAGTTTAATAACTTATGGTTATTCAGAAACCTAAATATCTCTGTGAAACCTGGTGATTTTATTTCGATTTTAGGTCCCTCGGGCTGCGGAAAGTCCACCTTGTTAAGAATACTAGCTGGACTTGATGATTTAACCGAAGGTCAGTTAAAACACACAACGACTAATGCGCCTGGATTTGTGTTTCAAGAATCCTGTTTGCTACCTTGGCTCAATGTCTTTGAAAACGTAGGTATAGGATTTCCAAACAGTACTGTTTCTCGAGAAGAAAAAGAAATTCAAATTCTAAAAATACTCAAAGTTGTCAAGCTGGACCAATGGGCAAAACACTATCCCCATCAGCTGTCTGGCGGAATGCGGATGCGAGTTTCAATTGCGCGGGCCTTAGTGAACAATAAATCCGTTTTGTATTTGGATGAACCCTTTGCCGCATTGGATGATTTTATCCGTTTTGAACTTCAAGAAGAACTGCTAGAGTATTGGAAGCAAAAAAAAATAACTGTATTTTTTGTTACCCATTCAGTGATGGAAAGTGTTTTTCTTTCTCAAAATCTTTGGTTGTTCCCACAGGGACTAAACTCAGATTTCAGCGTTCAGACTCTAAGTAAAACTTCAGAGACACCCAGTGACTATCGAAAATCAGAGAGTTATTTTAAATCTGTAACTGAAATTTCGGAAAGATTGCGGGGCAAAAAATGAAATCCTGGCTGCCGACTTTAATCCTAGTGACAAGCCTGACCCTGATCGTAGAAATCTTAAACGGGCTTAATTTTTGGGACCCAGAATTGGTCCCCCCTGTTTCAGTCATTTTTAAAACACTTTTGGAAAATCACGAAGTCTTTTTTTCCGCGTTTAAAGAAACTATCACTTTAAGTTTTCAGAGCTTACTTATTAGTTTTACTCTAGGATCGCTGCTAGCCACTTTGTTTTCCCTTAATTCATGGCTAAAAAATGCAGTTTTTCCATTAGCAATTTTTTTTCAAACGGTTCCAATCATTGCGATCGCGCCTTTACTAGTTATTTATTTGGGCTATGGTCCTCAAACAATTATTGCCGCCGCTGTTTTTGTAAGCATTTTTCCAATTTTGGCCAATTCGCTAATCGGCCTGGATACTATCGACAAAAGTCTGGTTGAATTATTTAGGATATATAAAATTAGTCCACTGCGAACCCTCTTTTTTTTACGGATTCCTGGGTCCTACCCGTTTATTTATTCAGGTCTAAAAATATCTTCAGGATTGGCAGTGATCGGAGTCGTAGCAGGTGAATTCGTGGCAGGTGGTGGGCTTGGGGCCTTGATAGATACGTCTCGAACCCAACAGCGAATTGATTTGGTTTTTGCTTGCCTATTGGGCCTAGCACTTATTGGGCTCTTGCAGATTATGTTTTTAAATTTGATTAATTCATTGATCGTTCGCTGGAGACCTTTTAGACTCTAGATTTTACGGAGGCTCAATGAATCGTTTTTTTTCTAACTTAAGACTATTAGTTTTTTTAACTATGGCCCTTAATGCCTTCCATTTGCAGGCTGAAACAACGCCTGCGGATCCAAAGTCCTACAAGCTTGCATTAAATTGGGTTCCAGAGCCACAATTCGGAGGTATTTATCAGGCTTTAATCGATGATGAATTTAAAAAAGCCGGACTGACGGTTGAAATTCTTCCTGGAGGTTCGGGCACTCCAACGGTACAAATGCTCACAAAAGGTGTCGTTGATTTTGCGATCGTTTCAGCTGAAGAGATAATTATTTCTAACGATAAAAATATGAAAAACACAGTTCTTGGAATTTTTGCGACTTTTCAGAAAAATCCACAAATTATTATGACACACGAAGAACGTAAATTTAAAAACATTGGCGACGTGTTAACCAATGACGGCTTTTTAGCCTGGCAAAAAGGACTTTCCTATTCACTTTTTTTGCAAAAAAAATACCCAAATGCCAAAGTTAAAATGGTTCCCTATCTTGGAGGCTTGAATCAATTTCAAAAAGACAAGCTGTTATCTCAGCAAGGTTTTTTAACAAGTGAACCTATTACAGCTGGTGACATGAAAATACCGGTTTCCACATTTTTGGTAGCCGATGAGGGCTTCAATCCCTATACGACTGTACTCTCAGTTCGAAAAGATTTTTATAAGCACAACGAAGACACCGTTAAAAACCTCCACCAGGCTGTCGCCAACGGTTGGGCTTCGTATTTAAAAAATCCAGAACGGGCCAATTTATATATGAGCAAACTCAACCCCGGCATGAAACCGGAAACCTTTAAAAAATCGGCGGACACCCAAGCTCCATTGATTCAAAATAATGATGGCTTAGGAAAAATGACGGACATTCGCTGGAGTGAATTAATTCAACAAATGAAAGACCTCGGACTTGTCAGAAACAAACTCAAAGTTGAAAATCAATTTGTTAATTTTTAAGAACTGGCCCCTTAGCCTGTGGCTAGAGGGGGCCGATACGCCTTCAAATTCCTGTTATGATGAAGACATACAATCGCCAGATGCAGATCCAATCTTTCTGGCTTTTTTGTGGTGTTCCAAGTTCGCCGAATTAATCGTGAAGTTCTGGCTCTAAGAGTGGCACAGGTATGATTAAGCGAGAACAACGGATCAAACCCTATTTTCTTCAGCTCTCCTTGGCCAACAACCGCGCTAGCCCGCCCTTTAAATGTCACATGCTTTGCTTTTGGAAAGTGTCTCTTTACATACTTAAAGTAGTAAGGACACTCATCTGATTTTACTACGGCATGGTCATCGATAAGAAGTTTCATCTGTTTAAAAAGTTCCGAGCGTTTCTTAGGACGTTCATCAAATCGTTTGCCGTATTTTATAACTGAAATCTTTGCTAATAGTCCTTTAGCGGGCATTCTGGCCACATTGTAGCCAAGAATTCTTCTGGTGCCTTCTTCGACCATTAACCCTATTGATACAGGTTTGCATTTGGTATGCTCAAAAGTCTCAAGGTCATCAAACAACACCTCTCTAGCAATATTCATTGATTTATTAAACTTATCTAACTCAGTTTTTGCTTTTAAACCCATAAAGACTAGCTTTCGCACAACTGTTTTGCGATTAATTTTTAGCATTCTAGCCGACTCTCTTAAAGACACAGCTCCAGCTATTATGCGAGCCACTTTAGTATTATAGTGTCTTTTCTTTTGATTGAGGCACTCATTAAATGTAGCTGCAGAAAAGTTCTTCTTGCAAGCTGTGCAATGGTAGCGCTGCACGAATTTGCGATCAGAGGTTCTATGGAAAAATCCGTTTTTCTTTATCGCAGAGCTTGAATGAGGGGATCTTTTGTATTTAGATGAGCATTTAGGGCATTTAAGTAATATCATGCCCACTACAAAGCACTCTAGATGCCAGGAGACCAGCACCCCCTAGCCACAGGCTAAGGGGCCAGTTTTTAAGGTACTAATGAATATTGTAGTAACAATTGTCATTGCTGTATCGATAAATTTGATACCCACTCGGAGCGCTGACTGATTGTCCACACATGTAGGAAATAGTTTTTCCATTAAAACCGGTTATTGAACCAGAAAGACCTTCGCCCAACCTTTCACTTGGCAAGCGAAAACCAATTCGTACCGATCCAAGATTTTGAGCAGCACCCTGGGCATTTTTTTTCATAAAAAATAACGTATAGTCCGTAAAATTAATTCCAGGGATAGTAAAAAAATTAGGCGATGACCAAAGCAACTCTTGAGTTGGAGACAGCGGTGCCGTTGGCTTTGCGACGCTTACAAAGGTTTTAGACAGATCACCATTACGACAAGGAAAAGAAGAATCATCGTAGTCTTCGATGCAGACATAAACATCTTCTGACACGGTTGCTCCAGTGTAGGCAATAGCCATAGGATCATTCGGAGTATAAGTGGTTTTAAATGCCCGAGGCGGTTGAAGCTGAGTTTGGGCTTGTGAGCCAGAGCTTGCTTGTGAGCCAGAGCTTGCTTGTGAGGCGGAGGCTACGGCTGTTCCTGGAAAGGTTCTAGGAAGTGACGGGCTTGTAGCTATTCCCGACTGATTTTTACTACCTTCATTAACATCGACAGAAGCAAAAGAACTTTTGACTACGGTGTTTGTATTCTTTGCTTCCGATTGGTCAACCTGAGTTCGAAATTGCGCATCTCCACAATTTTGGAACACTATCACAACTAATAACGTCGAAACCAAACTCAATGAAATTTTAACTTTATTCAAAAGCCACCCCCATTAGGTTTTAAATGCAGCAATTGGAAAGCCAACTTTTATTTTAGCTTCATTTCAATTTTGAGTTGCCTAAAGCCCCTCGGTTATTTAACAGAAAAATTCTCTTTTTGGTGCGTAGAAAACTCAGCCACTGAGCTAAAGGACTTCAGACAGTGTAACCTATCGATTCCTTATTTTGAGAACTGCCCTTTCTGGCCATTGCGACTATACAGTAGGCCCCTTTTCAAATTAATATGTATCAATTTTATACTTTTTTACATTATGACTTCCATGGCATTCCTCAGTCATTTTTATCGACAAAAACTTTAGAATTTCTGCGAAGTTTCCAAAAAAACAAGTATGACCATTTTAAAAAATCTAAATTGGATTTTAATCCTAGTTATTAATTGGTTAGCTTTGATAACTGCTGGTTGTTTTGTGAATTCAAATATTACAAATTTAGCCACTGAACCCAAGACGAATCCAAGCGAGGCAACCCCAACATTGCCACCAAGATCTAGTAGTAAAACAGACAATGAGTTTATATCCGGAGCTACCATCAAGTCTGTTTCAAACACTTATGGCTATAAAAAATATTCAACGATAGAAAGTCCTTCCGCGCACATTTACAAGGTTTCTAATTCAAAAGGCTACAAACTTTACATGACTGTCCAAGGGCAAATAATTTCAAAGGGGTCAAATCAATGACTCTTAAAAATCATTCACTGTTCCCGCTTTTTATGTTTTGCATTTCATGCTGTTTAATTTGGCCACAGGCATCCCAAGCGCAAGTCGCATCAGGAATTTCGTATCATGCTCGTTTGTTAAAAAGTGATAATTCCCCTGCATTAAGCACTGCTGTTCAAATTCAAATGCAAATCCGATCTCCCGGAGCGGAAAATTGCTTGCTGTTTTCAGAAATCCACGCAAGGGATTTGTCTGCCAATGACGGTCTTTTTACAGTCACGTTAGGCGACGGAACAGCTGTTAGAAATGACTCCAGCGGACTCACTCTAGGGCAGGTTTTAGGCAACCAAGGCACTAAAACATTACCGGCCGGCACCTGTGTCACAGGAACCACCTATTCGCCAAGTGTGACGGATGGCCGTAGACTAACCGTTTATTTTAATGACGGTTCATTTTCTGACTGGGAGTCTTTCCCAGACGAAGCCGTTAACTACGCACCAATGGCGATTGAGTCTCAACAAATTGCAGGCTATCGAGCGGTTAATTTATTACCTGCGCCTGCGACCTCGACAGTGAGCGAGTTGACGGCGCCTCAAGTTGCAGAATTTTTAAATGTAATCAATGGGACCAGCACAAAGTATATGAATTCGTCTTCGACGTCGTCGGTTTCGATACCTAGTTACACGACAGCATCCCCACCAACCACGCCTGTAGCTGGAAGTTTATGGTTTGATACAACAGACAAACAAATGAAATTTTATGATGGCACTTCGACAAGTGCGATTGGCAACACATCGGCACTAGCAGGCTCTTCCATAACGTCGGGGGTAGTCGCACCGGCACGCTTGGGTTCAGGCACAGCCGATAACACAAAATATTTACGTGGAGATGGCGCTTGGTCGACTGTGCCATCTAGTCAATGGACAACCTCAGGCAGTGATATCTACTATTCTACAGGAAAAGTCGGTATTGGGACCACAGCGCCGGCCCCATTCTTACATGTTATTGGGGCAAATGGGCCAGGGAATGCCCCTTCAGCATTGACAGTGGTGGGTGGAAATTCGACGACCAGCGGTGACGGTAGCGGCAATACCATGACAGCAGGAAACTCTGCAGGAACTGGAAATGGTGGAACAATTTCATTTGCTGGCGGCATGGAGACCTCTGGAGGTGCTGGTGGAAATCTAACACTTGGTGGCAGTATCGCCGGAGGCCTTGGCGGAGTGACAACTCTTTCTGGAGGGACTGGGGCCAACGGGTTTCCGGGTGGCAAGTTTAATATCATCGGAGGAGCCGGCTATTTCAATAGCAACGGTGCAGATGTCACTTTGAATGGAGGCCCAAAGGCCGGTGCTGGATCTGACGGAAATGTAATTTTAGCAAACTCACGCGGTAACGTCGGGATTGGGACTACTTCGCCGTCAAGTAAGCTTCACATCGTATCAACAAATACTTCGTATG
>JAYTTH010000483.1:0-12810 GCA_043745515.1 Pseudobdellovibrionaceae bacterium
GCGAAACTTTGATAATCAATGTGCTAGCGACAGCAACAATAGAGCCCATATCCAGAGCGGATGAAATGGAATATGACAATTCATTGGATTTACCGCGCCCGAGATAAAGCAGTGAAATTTCAGTCAACATCCAACGCACCAGATTGCGAGTCAGACTTGTAATCACGAAAAAGATAAGCGCCGCAGCACTTAGGTTTGGATTTAGGGTATTAGCTAAGAACATGACAGAAAAAAATAACCCAGTAGAGGCTATAACGGGGACTAAGCGGACATTGGCTTTGGGCGCTCGAATAATAGGCAAAAATAACAATTCGCTTAGCAAAAGTGCCGGCAATGTCCATATGGCGTCTAAGTGAACTAAAAAATCTGAGTACGATTGTGCCCGAGCTACGCCTATGGCCGCACCAAATAGCAGGGCAAGAACGATAAATTTTGTTTCTATCGAGTTGAGCTTAAAAACCCAACTTTTTAACTTTGCTGACACGTATAAATATTCGGACAATAGAGAAAAAACTCAACTAACTTACTTTTTTTATTGAACTTATGCATATAGACCATAGTCTGTGTGCGGGTTCTAGGGGAGCCTCAAGGGGCACAATAAAAGAAGGCTAAACGCTTTCGCAAAATGAGATTTAAAAAAGGGGAAAATATGAAAATAGCATTCAAGTTTTTAGCACTTGCGCTGAGTGTTTTGACGATCAATATTTCAGTGAGTCAGGCCAATCCAGTGCCAACGGGACAGACGCTGCCGGTTTTGGCAGATCTGCAATTACTGCGAGGAATTGGCGTTCCAGTGTTGCTTCAAGATCCTCAAATAAATTTAGGTTTTGCGTATTTGTCTTCGGACGCACAAATACAATTAAGTTTACTAGCGCATCGCTATGGTAAATGCGGCGGCTATGAAGTCGTGCAAGATATGAAACCGGGCGATTTGCGTGTGATGAGTCAGAATATGAGTTATTTAAAACAACGGTTAGTTCGTGATCAGCAATGGGGCCACTCGCCGATGGCCAAGGTGGATATTCCCTTTCGTGCAGAAATAGCAGCCGCTGCTAAATTGGCTGACAAAGAACAATTAATGAAATGGGTTGCTTGGCTAAGCGCTTTTCAAAACCGTTACAACAAAAGTCCAACTCCGAACGTTCACGTGTTGCAATTGAAAGCGTTGATTGAACAAATGCGATTGCGTGCCCACCGATCTGTAATGGTAGAAACAATCACCCACAAATCTACAAAGCAAATGTCGCTTAAAGTGACTTTACCTGGAACAACTCGAGCCAATGAAGTAGTTGTTATGGGTGGCCATTTAGATTCGATCAGTTTTGACGGCGACCGCGCTCCGGGTTCTGACGACAATGCCTCTGGGTCTGCGAACTTACTAGAAGCGATGCGCGTGTTAATGGCACAGAAACAAGGTGCCCGTACTATTGAAATTTTCTGGTATGCTGGTGAAGAGTCAGGACTTTTGGGATCAGCAGAAATCGCAGCTGAATACAAACGACTTAACAAAAAAGTGGTCGGTGTTATGCAATTGGATATGACGTTATTTCCTGGCGACGGAGCTCGGGTAATTTCAAGCATGACGGATTTCACAAGTTCTTGGCTACGAGAAATTTTGGTTGAGCTAAATAAGAATTACGTAAATGCAAAAATGATTGAAGACAAATGTGGCTATGGATGTTCAGATCATGCCTCGTGGTTTCGCCAGGGCTATCACACGGTAATTCCATTTGAATCCTCTATGAAAAATATGAATACGCTGATTCACTCGAGTAAAGACATCGTGACTCCAAAAATGAATTTTGAACATTCGCTAGTGTTTACTCAATTAGCTATCGCTTATGCTATGGAGTTGAGTATCAATGGAGCGTTGGTTCCTCCGGCATATTAAATAGCCGCGGTTAAGTACAAAATTTCTTGACGGGAAAATCGTTTCCCGCCAAGAAATTTAATTGAGCGACATCACAGAAAATCCAAAGCAAATTCGCTCAGAAATTTGCATTTCAAAATTTATTTTCTCATAGTAATTTAAGCTTTTTTTGACATTTTATGGATTTTTTTGTTTTATCCACGAGGCGAGGCTACCGGCCATATTTACAAATTCGCTAGGCATCATTACGATTGTTGTCGTGTTTTGTTCGGCGCCGACTTCTGTGATCATTTGCATTCGTCTGAGTTCTAAGGCGGCTGGGTTTTTCATTACCATTTCTGCAGCTTCGCAAAGTTGGGCTGCGGCTTCTTTTTCTGCCTCGGCTTTTATTATTCGAGCGCGTTTTTCTCGCAGTGCTTCAGCTTCTTGGGCCATTGCGTTTTGCATAGAGGCTGGGATTTCTACATTTCGCATTTCTACGCGTTCTACTTTTACGCCCCAGGGTTCAGTGGCAAGATCAACGGTGATAGCCATGCGCTTTGAAAGTGCTTCTTGTTCTTTTAGGACGTCATCTAAAGTATATTGCCCAATCAAAGTTCGCTGGGTCGTTAATGAAACTTGAACCACGGCCGATCTAACATCTACGACTTCAATAACTGCTTTTTCGGGGTCGATGGCTCGATACCAAATCACAGTTGAAACTTTAATCGGGACATTGTCCTTTGTAATAGCATCTTGTGCATCGACAGCGGCGGTAATCGTTCTCATATCAACTCGGTCCACCCATTCAATGAATGGAATAATCCAAAAGAGACCCGGGCCTTTGATCGTTTTAAACTTTCCCAATCTGAAGTGCACGCATCTTTCATATTGATTGCACGTACGTAATCCGCCGACTAAAAAACCAAAAGCTAAAACTAGAAAAATTTCCATCATTAGGTGTCCTTTTAATGAATATGCTAGTTTGATAATTCGTTGTCCTCAAGGAAAAGTCTCAGTCCGAGGCAATAGAGTGTTCACAAATGAGAAACTTAAGGAAAACCAGGACTCGACCGAAGACTAGTCACTGGGAGAAAATATGAATAGCCAACTTGTACGTAATAAAAAAGGGATAACAGCAATCGAAATAGTATTCGCATTGTTTATCTCTGGCGTCGCGATATTAACCCTAAATATTTTTGTGACTCAAATGAATCTTGAGAACAAAAAGCTGACCGACAGTTCGAGCACGGCTCGAAAAAACTATGACTTTTTAGAATTGATGAACAATCCAACGATTTGGAAAGCCACGGTTTTGGATGTACAAAATTATGGATTCTTTTCTTGTAAGTTAGGTTTGAATCCGCATCCTGATCTAGATCCAGCCAATCCCATTGATTGTACAAAGGTAAACAATTCGTTTCGAATAACAAATGGTGATAAGTCTATATTATATGATCAAAATGAGAAAAATATAAGTGGCGCAGCCGTGGGTTTTAGCCCTGAAGGCAGCAAGTGTTTTGGTTATGATGGAAATAACGGGAACGATTCTTGCCCCACTCATTATGAAGTGTCTTGGGATCTTCCTTGTTTACAAATTGGTAATTGCAAAGAGCCAATGGCCAAAGTAGCAGTTAAACAAATAACAAAATATTTGACAAAAGTGGCTTTGAATTCTGAAAAAACTTATAACTTGAATATCAATTTACCCCAAAGTGTTGAAATTGCCCCACGCGATTCTGCATTTATGGTCAATATTAATGCTTCCGGAATGGAATTGGATGTATTGAAAACAGATTATGCCGTGGACACTTTCAATTTGAAATTGAAAAATGTCAGTTCGAGCGTGGGATCTATTGTGACGGTTTCGAATAATAAAATAATGTACAATCCAAAACTCAATTTTTATGGGGTCGATAAAATATATTATTCAGTAGAGCAGAATCTGTTTGATAAAGTGACTAAATCTGATGGCGTCATCTGGGTAAAAGTTATGACTCCCTATACTTGGGTCGGCGAAGGACCAATAGAAGAAACTTCAATTTCTGGCAAACCATGGTACCATGTTTACGATAAACGCAATTGGTGCGGAACTGTTGTTAACAATCAATGCAATCACTTCAATGCCGATCCTCAAAAAGCAGTCGATTTGTTAACCGATTCTCAGATGCAAACAGCGAGCCTTGTGTTCAATGAAAATTGTGTAAATTGCAATGTTCTTTTGAAAGGGTTGTATACGTTTCAAGGGCAACCGAAAGTTTCTGTAAATGCATTAGAAATTGCTGAAAATTTTCCGGGTGCGATCAAACAAATTGATGATCTTAGCATTTTAATTCGTCGAAATTCAGCCAATCGAGCAGGCGATGATCCTGCCTTATTGTACGCTTTTTGGCAAAAAGGCGGGACGTTTCTCGGTGCAAATTCTAAAGCTGATTTGAATGTGAATCGAGCTAACTCTCTGGCAGCCGAAGTTTACACTCAAAATAAATTTCTTCAAATTGATCGCGATGGGTCGTATGGGAATGGACCCCGCACGATTGCTGTACGCGCTTCGATGTCCATTTCGTCCTTTGGGCATTTTTCTGTTGAAGGTGGAAAGTTTTATGCTCCTGAAAATTTAACTTTAATATCTGGATACAATCAGATTACAAATTCAAGAAACTTTTTTCACCAAAATGGCGCGGTAACAGTGTATCCTCGGTACCTAGGTGGAAATTTAATTGACGCTCCTGATGTTGTTTTTAATGACTTCTTATTCAATGGTAGCGGTGGTTTTGACTACGGAATCGTAGGAAATATGACTGTTCGTGATTTGACCTATATTCAGCCTGGTTTTGAAAATCAATTGCGAGGTTTTATAGGCGCTAACGCCGGAAATCTTTATGTAAATAGAAATATTTACATGCGGGGCGGCGGCGGTTTTATGGTTAACGGATGGTCCGGATGGGATTTTGCAAAAATAATTGTAGCGGGCCAAGGCGATCAATTTATTTATTCTAATTTAGATCTGCAGGGAAACCGTGATCGCACACAGATCGGTCGGTTGCCAGTACTTGTTGTAAACAAAATTGACGGCAGTACTCTGCATATTAAAGGCGATCTTGGAATTAATACCGGTATCGATTACCAAGCTGGAATTATAAAATTCTATGACGATGAAGAACGAGTTGCCGGTGACAGACAAATGATCGACTTTTCTTCCATGTGGAATTCAATGTATATTAAAAACACATCTGGTCACGAATTGGTTCTTCCCAATTTTTCATTAACTTCAAGCGGTTCCTATATGCGACTCGAATCTGATATTCGAATTGCTGGAGATTTTATTCAAGCGAAGGGCGCTTATCCTTTTGGCCCCAAAGCCAGAAAAATCTATGTAGAAGGCGATGTTTTTGCTAAGACAGGCACCAATGAATATGATTTTGATGGGCTGGTCACTCTTGAGTTGAGCGGCACTAAAGATCAAAAAATTGTTGGTAATTCTACTGATTTTTATAAAAATAACATATCGGGATTGGCGACGGACGTATCACTTCCAAATCCCGTTATCACAACCAATGTGCCCGAGGCCTTGGGCTATCTAGTTCACGTTGATGTAAATAAAGATGGCGGTACGGTTACAATGTCAGGAGCCATAGGCTTTTCGGGGCGATTCCGTGTTATCAAGGGCCAAGTAGACGCTTCACAAGCCACGTTTTCGTTTGCCAATACGAATGATTGCTGCGCACCGGGATATGCGGTGGTAGACCTTTCAGGAATTGCCCCCAAGGCGCTTACTATTAAGGGTCTCAACGTTCAACGAAGTTTAAATTTAAGTGGCAGCACTTTGACAGTTACCGACGGAGTTAACTTTCCTGCAAGCAATGGCTATTACAACTGGGGTAGTGTTTCGAACGGAACGATCAATATAGTGAGAAACCTCTATTACAACGACAATTTTGACAAAAGCACCTCACCTGTAAACAGAGCTAAGATTAACTTTGTAGGTGGCGCTGGCCCAGCAACTATTTACGCGGCAATGGCACAGGATTCAAATCGCTTTGGAACTTATGATATTAGTATCCAAAATGGCTACCCGATGTTGAATTGTCAGGGAATAGTCGGATCCGTTTTCTATGCTAAAAACATAAATGTAAAATCTAGTTCTCTCGTATCAATGAATAATTGCGGTATGAAGGTGTCCGAAAGTTTAACAATTGAGGCATTGGGAAGCATCTATCGAGGGGCCATTCCAGGGCAATTTTTATATGGAACCCTTATAAACAACGGTACTATTACACCAGCAGTGGTCGCGGGCCCCTAGTAGGGTTCGATACCGTCAGAGTAATTCGACGGTGGCGGGATTATTTTAACCGAATAATTCCGCGGCCAAACAGAATTAAATACATAATAGATTTCGTTATCGACAAAAAACTGAACCAATCCGCGTTTAGCACTAAAGGAAAAAATAGTGGTATTGTCAAACCGAGGCTTAGGGCCCACGGGCATGTCAAAAACTTTAGCTTGAGTACCGTCCGCAGGGTTCGTCAGCCACAATGACCAGGTCGTCCGATCTTGTCGCCATTCAAATAGACACAAATTCCCCTGATTGGGATCTGAAATACACACCGATGCGATATTTTGGGCGTCGTCTTTGGTAAAGCCACCAGCGATATTTATGTGCTGTCTAAAGTTTAAAATATGATCATCGCAAGAAAACACTTGGGTTGCATAAACAAAGCCATCACCTGGGGCAGCCGCTGGCTGAACTGTTAAATAGCTTCCATTGATAAAACCTTGGCCCGTCACTGGAAAATTAGTCCATTGCAGGGACGCCGTTTTAAAGTCGACTGCCTGAACTGGGCAATTTACAAAAGGTCGAATTAATTGGTACGAATAATTGCTTTTTTGAATATTAAAAACGGCAGTGTTTCTTTTTACCTGAATTTCTCCAAATATTTCGATGGCTGGCTGATGGCACTTAACCCCGCCAGCCATATCGCAAACGGGACGCCAACGGACAGTCGCGCGATACGGACAAGAAGGGTTTCCGTTGGCTGCATCGAAAGTATTGCAGACTTCACCATTGTTATCAAATCCAGCAGTGGCCGAATTAATTGGATCGTAATAAATGGCATTGGAGTCTGAATATATAGTAAATGGATACCCTGCTGGATTACTCTTTCCTTCGCAGCCCGGGTCAGATAGTTTGCCAGTTATATTTTTCAAACAATCAAATTCTGACCCATTTCCATTAATTGTATAAAGCCAGGCCGTATTGTTTTGCAAAATACTAATCAAGTTTCGCTTTGCAAGATTAACGTTCATATAGAGCTGAGCATTCACTTTCATTTTAGTAATTTGCCCAATGGTTGAAGATCCAAAATAGATCGACAAGCCTATCAAATTTACGGCGATCAGGGCCTCTATCAAAGTAAATCCCGTTTTTTCTCTAAAACATTTTTTCGACATAAAATCTTTTGGGATTGATAGTTAAAATGTTAAGTTTGCTTGCTGAATTGTATTCCAGTTTCACCATCCACACTATTTTAGGTTTATTGCATGCGCCGATACTTGGGCATAAAGGCTTCCAAGTCGTTCGAAGTCGAAAAATGCAATCGGGGGCTGTAGCTGAATTGGATTCAAAGGAATCGCAGAGAAAATCTTTTAAAATCATTGTGTCGCAACTAGGCAGGGTACAGGTTGAATTTTTAAAAGAAAGTCCAAAAAATTTTCCATTGGCTTGTACAAGCGGATTGCTAATCATTTTTCCATTGATTTGTGAAATCAAAACCAAATCTTTTTCTACATTGTCGCAGCTAACATTGGGATCAGTCAGGCAAGCCAACAATCCTACTGGACCTGTTTGATTTTCGGGGGCATGAAATGTTCGCTCGACGACTAAAGGATCATCAAAGGCATGCTCGATAATGTATCGGGCCATGTCCAAGTTAATTAAAAGTGATTCTCGTTTTATCAAATTCATTTGGCTTTGAGCTTCATTTTCTTTGAAATAAAACATGACTGATGTCGCCAGCATAATAGTAAACGTAAAACCTAAAACAATACTGCCCTTTTTATCCATATTTTCTCTTACTTATAATATAGGAAATCGAAAGGGATCTTGAGTGAAAAAAAGTATAATTTACTTTTGGCTAGTTCGACACTAGTCTAGCTTGGGCAGGTCCGATTCAATTGCTTCAAGGCTTTCCATAAAAATCAGTATCGATTCTTCTAAATTTTGAATATCCAAATTGCCGGCATTGAGTTCGATTGAAATTTCGTTCACTCTTGGACCTTTTGCGACTAAAAGTTCGCTATTCAAAGATTGCATTTTTTCTGTTTTTAGTTGCAGCGACGATTCTGCTTTGGATAGTTTTCTTTGAAGTTCTCGCTTTTCAGCTTGGAGCTGTTTTGATCCTTTTTTTTGAATTTGTTTTTCTGGTACCGCGGTTAAGCTCGGTTTTGTTTCAGTCTGAACTTTGCCTTGTGAATTATTTGCAACACTTGCCTTGTATCGTTGTTTGAGTGCTCCGTTTTCTAGACTCCACAAATAGTCATCATACGTGCCGGGGTAAATTTCAGCTTTTCCATCTCTAATTTCTAAAATTTTAGTTGCAATGCGCCCAATAAAACTTCGATCATGGCTCACTACGACCAGCGATCCTTGATATTCTCGCAGGGATTCTGTCAAAGCTTCCACTGTGTCAAAATCAAGATGATTTGTGGGTTCATCCAGCAATAACAATGGACTTCGTTTTAGCAATATTTGACCTATGGCTACCCGAGATTTTTCACCGCCAGACAGGACTTGAATTTTTTTATAGACGCTATCGCCTGAAAACAAAAGTGAACCGGCTAAATTTAAAATCTCTTGTGCCATCACATCGGGATGCGCTGCTTTTTGTAAACTGCCCAAAACTGTATCGCTGGGATTTAAGTCTTCGCTCACATGCTGGGCATAGTACGAAAGACTGACTTGATAACCTAGTCGGACTTCTCCGCGCAACAACGGCAACCGGCCGGCCAAAGATTTTAAAAGGGTAGATTTTCCAACACCGTTGAATCCCACAACGCCCAAGTGGTCGCCACGTTCCAAGCGTAGATCGCAAGAACTAATTATCTGTTTTTCTTCATAGCCTAAATCGGCATCCAGTAAATTTAAAGTTTCCTTGCCAGTGTGAATCGGTGTGGGGATTTTAATTTTTGCTTTAACAGGCAAATCTTTAATTTCTATTTTTTCCATTTTATCTAGCATTTTCATTCGACTTTGAGCTTGTCGGGCTTTGGTTGCCTTGGCGCCAAAGCGATCCACAAAATCTTGAACGCTTTTTCGTTTTGCATCTTGGTTGGCCGCTTGGGCTTCTAAAATAGTGCGAAGCTGCGCTTTCTGTTCAAAATAGTCATCAATGTGACCTGGAAATTTTGTAATATCTGGCGATTCGACTTCAAGGGTATGCTCTGTGGTTCGTTTTAAAAACTCCCGATCATGGGAAATCAATAAAAACGCTCGTTTGTATCCCTGAAGAAATTTTTCAAGGGTCAAAATGCTTTCAAGATCCAAAAAATTCGTTGGTTCATCCAGCAACATCAGATTTGGTTCGCGTCCAATTAACTGCAGAAGTTTCATACGCATTCTGTAACCACCACTGAGTTCTTGAAACGTGCGTTGAAAATGAAAATCGGAAAGTCCTAAATCAAGGCCCAATTTTTTAAGTTCCCAAATTGGAGTGATGCATGATTGTTCCAAATACTCTTCAGCCGAAATTGATCCCGGCTCTTTGGCTTCTTGTTCTAAATAGCCTATACTTAACTTTTGGGCCTTGATAAGTTCACCAGAATCTAAAGAATCTAGGCCTGCCAAGATTTTAAATAAGGTTGTTTTGCCAGCTCCATTGGGTCCGATGACCCCTACGTGATCGCCTTCGTTTATAGAAAAGCGCGCGTCCTTAAATAAAACTTTGGCTCCGTATTGCTTTGTACCGCCGTGAAGTTGTAGTAAATTCATATCGAACCTGCTGAATACCAGCTTTGATACTGGCTATAACCTAGGAACTTCATAATGGTCTTCCCAATAGCATAGGGAATTGATAGATAGGCAGGAATCGAGGTTAACTTTGGATAGTTCATTATTTTCATCACTTCCACTTTTTAGCGAGATTTTGTCCGTTGTGCAAGAGCTTGGTTTTTCAAATATGACTTCAATTCAGGCACAAGCTATCCCCGTTTTGCTCGAAGGGCACGATTTGATCGGTCGTTCGAAAACGGGTAGTGGAAAAACCGCCGCCTTTGCCATCCCTATTTTGCAAAAGCTAGAGCTTAAGCACCGCACAGTTCAAGCGCTTGTCGTTTGTCCAACTCGAGAGCTTTCTACACAAGTTGGTAAAGAAATCAGAAAATTTGGTCGTAAATTTCCAGAACTCCAAGTGGCCGTGGTTTATGGAGGCGTGCCAATTCGGGAACAGGCACAAGCATTGGAAACTGGTTCTCAAGTTGTAGTGGGCACTCCAGGCCGATTGCTAGACCTTGTGTCAAAACGAATTTTGTTTTTAGGCGATGTAAAAATATTTATTCTGGATGAAGCTGATAAAATGCTAGAAATGGGATTTGAAGACGATATGGCTGCCTTGATGAATATATTACCTTCTTTAAGGCAAACAGCTTTATTTTCAGCGACGTTTCCCGAAACATTGAAAGAAATTAGTCGGCATTTTCAAAATCAACCTAAAGAAATTGTAGTTGAAGAAACGACCAATTCGCTCGCGCTTATTGAACAATTTGCTTACGACTATGATGATGATCTAGAAAAGCAAAACGTACTAATGCGCGTTTTACAGCAGCATCCAAAAAATTCGGTGCTTATTTTTTGTAATCAAAAATCTACGGTCGATGAATTGCTTCAAAAATTTACTGAGCAAAAAATCCCTTGCGGTGCTTTACACGGCGATATCGAACAGCGGGATCGGGACCGAATTATTTCACTTTTTAGAAATAATTCGTACCGAATTCTGATCGCTACTGACGTGGCCGCCCGTGGACTGGATATCGATCATCTAGAGCTTGTTGTGAACTATGATTTTCCGCTTCAGACTGAATCCTATATTCATCGCATCGGTCGCACTGGACGCGCTGGCAGGGCGGGCGCTGCCGTATTGTTGACCAAGCCAATCGAGTCGATGAAAATTCGCGAACTAGAACAGGCCTCGGGTTCTAAAATGCAACGCCCAAAACTGGGTTTTAAAAATCAACACAGTATTGGGGCCAGTCACAGCGCTGCTATTATGCAAACATTGTCCATTTCTGGCGGTCGCAAAGATAAATTAAGGCCCGGCGATATTCTTGGCGCTCTGACAAATCCCGCAATGGGATTGAAAGCTGCGGACGTCGGTAAAATCGAAATATTAGAACATCAGTCTTTAGTTGCCATTTCAGCGCATCATGCATCCATGGTCCTGCAGAAGTTGCGAGAGAGCAAAATTAAAGGCCACAAGTTTCAAATTAAAATAGTTGGATAACACCTAGAAAAGCTTGTCCTCCCAGAGGAGGCTAACAAATGTATCAATCGGCAAAATATCGATATTTGTTTTAGTTAGTCTTTGTACCCCCAAATAAATCCCGAAAGATTTCACCAATTGGTTAGGGCGTTCTTGTTTAATTTTATTAATCACCTTTTCAAATTCGGACCTCCATGTTTTTGAATACTTAACTTCGATCGCAATATATTTTGCGGGGGCTGAAAGGGACTTTTTTCTTGTTTCAATAATAAAATCCAAATCGCCATAAGATGAAACGCTATAATAGAATATCTCGTAGCGCATTTTCCTGACTTCGAAATAAACCCTTAGTTCATTCAAAACTATACTTTCAAAATAATATCCTTTTCGTTCAGGATATTCATTAATATCCTGAATCCCCTCTGCCGCTCTGGCTACACCACAATCGAAATAATAAAAACGAGGATGTTGAGTTTCTTTTGCCATTAATCCTAGTGGATAGGGATCGATTCTTTGACCAATGAGAGTGTCTTCTAAAATTTGAAACCAAGATTTAATAGTATCACCAGATTTGCCAATTTCCCGGGACAGATTTTCGTAATTGAGAATCTGTCCATGATATTGTCCTGCGAGTTGAATGAACTGGGAAAACTCCTTTAAATTTCTAGTTAAGCCCTCTTGGAAAATTTCTTCTTTTAAGTAAGTCTCAACATAAGTGAATAGAAAATCGTTTAAATCACTGATACCGTTTATCGTTACGGCTTTTGGAAGGCACCCACTCGTCAGAAGATTGGCAACTGTCCGTTCGTTTTTTATTTCATGTAGTGAAAGTGGGTACATCTTTTTAGATATTGCTCTTCCTGCAAGAAGATTCGCGCCACCTTTTTTTAATTTTCTCGCGCTAGAACCAGTTAAATAGAAAATATATCCGTAGTCCTCAATGAGCCTGTGAACTTCGTCAAGTAATTCGGGAAGTTTTTGGACTTCATCTATTAGAATGGATTGACCTCGTTTAAGATGCTTGATCAAGTCCTCGATAGAACTAGGATTCAGCGAGAGTTGTCTAAAGGTGGATTGTTTCAAAAGGTCAATAACCAGGTCTGGACCAGCCTCTTGTTTGATAAAAGTGCTCTTACCTGTAGCTCTGGGACCAAGCAAGAATATTGACGATCGCGGTTTTTCATAAACTCGGGTAAATTTCATAGATGTCTCCCGACTTCCATTATCCTAGTAAAACTAGGATAATGGAAGCAAATATCCTAGTAAGGGTAGGATATTTGCTTTTTTCAACTTAGGTTGGAACTGGCGATTGAAATGCCCCGTTATGAGACGGCTTTATTTGCAATAGAGTGATTTAATCGCAGCGAGCATTCAAAATATTTTAGTTTTCAGACACTATTCCGATAAATCAATTATGGGACAGTTACCACGTTACCTGATGATGATTATGTTATTGGTGGCCACCGGATGCTTTATGGATTCAAGGAT
>JAYTTH010000484.1:0-12751 GCA_043745515.1 Pseudobdellovibrionaceae bacterium
TGCAGAAAGTG
This sequence comes from Pseudobdellovibrionaceae bacterium, assembly GCA_043745515.1. Classification (GTDB taxonomy): domain Bacteria; phylum Bdellovibrionota; class Bdellovibrionia; order Bdellovibrionales; family Bdellovibrionaceae; genus UBA2316. The sequence goes on from JAYTTH010000484.1 coordinate 12, forward strand.
GGCTACTTAAACTCCCGATTTGCACTCAAATGGATGTATGAGCTCAAATCCAAATGAACCCGCATCCCCACAAATTAAAGAAAGAGCGGAATGAGACTTCAAAAGTTAAACATTTAATGACAAAAAAAGGCGCGGACCTCCAAGAAAATCGCCATTTTAAAACTGTTTGTATTAGACCTCCGGATTAATTGGACTCTCTCCTGCTACTAATAAACGAGATAGCTAGCTGCTCAAACCTGAACCTTCTGGAGCCCCTTGTGAAAAAATGCATTATTAATTTAGGACGATTTGGCATCACCGCGATTTTTTTTATAGGCTTGCAGGCAACTGCCACAGATCAAGAGTCTTATTGTTCTGAACCTGCTGTAAAATTGATGGACCATGATAAACAGGAAATTGAATCGGCATTTAGCTGCAACGGCGACACATCATCATGTGAAATTCCACATTTGAAGCTTTTAGGACGATTGTTCAGAGGCTCTTTGAAGGGCGAAATTAAAACCCACGTAGAAGATTTGCTATTAAAAATACTGAACCAATACAAAGCTAACATTGAATCAAACCTTAATTTTATGCATTCTTTGCAAGCGTGTTTTGACATGCCCTTGAATCAGCGAACTGAAATGTGTCGCAAAAGCATTGCTCAAAGTTATGTGGGTCTATCCGATGCCCTTATCCAAGGACGCATGCATCTTTCCCAAATTATTCCAACGATTTACTATACAAGCCAAACAATTCCGCCGACTAGCCCTCCAAATCCTTACTTGATGGAAGGGCCGCAGGTATTTTCACCCCAACCCACCAAACATTTTAATTCTATAAAGCAAAACGGAGATTTCCATGATCGAGATTTATGGAGTAAAGAATGGCAAAAAGGAATGGCAGCGATAAATGTCGAAGTCGATCGCGAGGTAAACGAAGTTTTAGCCAATGAGCGACGCGAGCATATTAATCGTTCAACTCCCAAAGAGATTTTATTTCAAAAATTGCAATTTAGAAAAGCCCTTCAATTATCCCGACATCATTGGATGACGATGACAAAAGAAATGTACGAACGAACACCTATATTAATGTACCTACCGCATCCCCACGCAGAGGTAACTGAAATTGGTGGGCTTGGCTTAGGCTGGAGTGATTCAGAAATTTTTACTGCCATCGGCAAAGTGATAGAGAATGCCGAAAAAGAAAAAACCCGTATTGAAGCGGACATAAATAGAAAAGAATTGGTTTTTCGTCGCTGGGATGGCGAGAGTGCTTTTCGACATTTTGTGAAAGGTCAAAGAATGTGGATGGAATATATTGGCTTTGATCCCGTAGTAAAAATGGTAATTTCAAAACCTGAAAATCATGCCTACTGCCAGTTGGCGGACGGAATTCGCAGATTGTATCACGAGCGCCACGTACAAAATGAGGCCAGCCTTGGAATACTTTTTACAGCGACGGGTGCCGTGGCAGGCCTAGCAGCCGCCGACCTCGAGGCGGCTGGAATGCTCGACGTAACGCAAGCTGCGGCGGCAGCACTTCGAATCGCAAATATTGCAAGTATCACTTATGGCGCGATTGTGTTCAGCGCAAATTTTGCTGAGTATTCTAAAACCCGCGGCCAAATATTATCTTTAACAGGCCTTGGCGGTGATCAAGAGTTTCCAATTGCTGATTTGGCAGCACTGCAAGAGCGCCAAATGGAAATTTTATTAAGCGGCGGAATTGCCATCCATGGGATGGTAAAAACCGGCTTAACTGCCTACACAGTGGCTAAGGCTTGCATGTTTGGTCCTCAATTTGTGCGCCATTCTTTTTCCGCATTGGAAACTTTACTAGCCGCCCAAGCGAACGGGCCTGCGGACGCTTTTATTAAAGCCACTGTAATCAGCGCTGCCACCGCAGAAGGCGTAAAATTTACTGATAGGCAACGTGAAAACTTAATGCAAATGCTGCGATCAAAATAGTCTCTAAACTACTCGGCAGTGTTTAAATAGTAACCACTATTAAATTGGTTCTAATTGATTTTTTTCGCTTCTTTGGACAAAAGAAAATTCAGATTCGCAATTTTAAAAGTAGCAAGGATCAAATAAATGAAGTTCTTATTCCCGATTTAATAATAAGTTATTTTCTTATATTTTTACTTCTATTTTCGAGCCAGTCGTTTGCAAAAAAAATAAATACCTCTGACGACGACAATTATTTTACTGGAGGGGTAATGGGAACGGTAGTTGGGTTTGGTTCTGGCCATGCCATTCAAGGTCGATATTGGGAAAAAGGTTGGATATTTACTGCCGGCGAAGTCGGAAGCCTATTGGTCCTTACAAGCGGATGCCCTTCGGCCCAGCCACCAGATGGCGGCATGCCTTGCGCACTGGCGGGAATCGCCGGTTTTCTAACCTTTAAAATCGGTGAAATGATAATTGTATGGATTGATCATCGACGCGATTATAAAACCTCCAAAGTCCAAATATTTATCAATCCCGACGGTCGGACAGTTGTTCTTGGGTTGGGATTTTAAGTTTGGTTTTAAAGTTTAAAGTTTAAAAAACTGTCTAAAAAGTAGACACTAGAAAGGCCATAATGGCCAAAATGGCCTTATGGCTTCCCTAAGTGAAATTTAGCCTACAAAGGCGTCTAATTTTTAGGCACTGATTTCGTATTACCTAAGGTTGTAAACAAAGGATTATATATGAAAAAAGTTATTTACACCTTTATTCTTGTCCCGATTTTGATGGTTGCTTGTAACAAAGCGACAAACGATACATCTGTCGCAGCACCGCCAGCACCTACAAACCAATGTGTTCAATCCACAGCGGTTGCCGGCTACGGAGCCAACGGTACTTACAATCCCTATAATCCCTATTCTTACAATCCTTACAGCACAGGAACAACGGTAACGGCAAATGGTTGCAACGCCGCAGTTTACAATCAATACACAAATGCTGGGTTCAGTGCGTACCCTTATACAAGTTTCAACAGCTACAATTGGTCCGCCGGTGGTTATTCATACACTCCGCTGTGCGACTGCCCTGCGAATTCTCGTCCCGTTTACAATGGTTCCATTGGTATGGGCTGCGTATCTAATGTTCAATTTCAACCGATTTCAGTAGGTGCTTATTACTATTCCCTGCAAGCTACAAATAATCAGTGGGTAAATTGGGTTCAGGTTTCAAACACGACGAGTACGATTGGAAATATGGCCAATTGTTATCAACAGGTGACACTTTCTTGCTTTACTGATGTTCCTAATTCATGTGGTTCCACGGGCTCTATTTGTCAGCCAACGATCGCTAGTTCGCGAATTGGAATTTGTCGCACCCCTTAACGATTCAAGTCATTTTTTAGTGACGCATTACTTCTAATATTCGATCAGTTTTCAACGCGGCCAGATGGCACTGTTTAAACAAAACTCTTAGATCTTGATTCAATAATTTGACCTGATATCCTTTGGTTCCAAAGGATATCATTATGTCACAAAATCCCCTTATCGACCCACTCGTTTTATTTGATAAAGCACTTCCTTTTGATCACATTCTTACCGAGCATTTTTTGCCCGCGATCGAATATTGGATTGTTGAATCTAAAAAAAATATTCAAAAAATTATTGAAAGCACAGCTCCTGCCGGTTTTGAAAACGTAATCTTTGCGCTAGAAAAAAGTTCAGAGCGATTAGATCTTGCTTCACTAGCCTTTGGCAATTTAGAAGTGTCCAATGGCGACGACAGTATTCACGAAGTCGGAAAAAAGATATATCCCCTCTTGGCCAGCTTTAGTTCGGATATCACGCTCAATTCAGCACTGTTTACAAAAATAAAATACGTTTATGATCACCGCACGGACCAAAACCTAGATACTGAATCCCTGCGACTTTTGGAAAAAACTTATCTGAGTTTTGTTCGTAATGGAGCTTTGCTAGCAATCGACAAAAAAAATGAACTTCGAACTATTGATCAGCAACTGTCAACCTTGGGCCCTCAGTTTTCCGAAAATGTTTTAAAATCCACCAATGCGTTTGAGTTAGTCCTTGAAAAATCAGATCTAGATGGACTGCCCGATTCAGCCATCGAGGCCGGCAAAGAACTGGGCGATTCCAAAGGCCAACCGGGCAAATATATTTTTAATTTGCAGATTCCAAGTTATATGCCCTTAATGACTTATTCGAAACGACGTGACCTGCGTGAAACTGTTTTTCGTGCCTATAATTCGCGCGCTTTTGATGGCCCACTTAGTAACCAAGAATTAGTTAAGAAAATATTGAAATTAAAAAGCGAACGTTCCCGTCTGCTTGGATTTAAAGATCATGCGGACTTTGTTTTACAAGAACGTATGGCCCAAACGTCGTCCCAAGTTACTAGTTTTTTATCTCGCTTGCAGTCGGCTTCTAAAACAGCAGCTGAACGTGATTTGAAAGAAGTTTCTGATTTTGCTACAGAGACCGACGGAATTTCAGATTTTAAACCGTGGGATTTTGCTTATTATTCTGAAAAATTAAAAGAAAAAAAATATTCTTTTAATGAAGAAGATTTGCGCCCCTATTTTCGCTTAGAAAATGTTGTAAGGGGTGTTTTTGAACATGCTCGCAAACTTTATGGAATCGCATTTAAAGAAAACTCTAAATTACCCACCTATCATCCGGATGTAAAAAGTTATGAAATTTATAAAGAAGGCACCAGCGATTACCTAGGACTTTTTTACACTGATTTTTTTCCGCGCCAAACAAAAAAAAATGGCGCGTGGATGACCTTATTTCGCGAACAAGGCGATTTCGATGGTGCCGTTCGAAGGCCCCATGTCAGCATAGTTTGTAATTTCACTAAACCCGTCGGCACAAAGCCTTCATTACTGACCTATGACGAAGTTCGAACTTTGTTTCATGAATTTGGCCACGCCTTGCATGGCATATTGTCAGACTGCCGCCATCGTTCGCTTTCAAGTCCCAACGTCTATTGGGATTTTGTCGAATTGCCTAGTCAAATAATGGAAAATTGGGTAAATGAAAAAGAAAGTTTAGATTTGTATGCACGTCATTATGAAACCAACGAATTGATTCCAAAAGACCTAGTGGATAAATTAGTTCGTTCGCAAAAATATTTGGCCGGCTATTACAGTCTGCGACAAGTTCAGCTAGCCACTTTGGATATGGCTTGGCACCTAGCAAATCCAGAATCCATTACCGATATCGCCCAGTTCGAAGACAACGCGGTTTCCGAGTGTCGCCTAATTCCGAAAGTTGAAGGCACAAATATATCGTGCAGCTTTAGTCATATTTTTGCAGGCGGCTATTCGGCGGGTTATTATTCCTATAAATGGGCCGAAGTTTTAGATGCCGACGCCTTTGAGTTTTTCAAAGAAAAGGGAATTTTTAATTCCGAAGTGGCTAAAAAATTTAAGGATTCTATATTATCTAAAGGCGGCAGTGAGCATCCTATGACGTTGTACAAAAAATTTAGGGGCCGTGAGCCTGATGCAAATGCACTTTTGCGAAGAGATGGTTTAATTTAATGACGACTAAAACTTCCACCACAAAAAAAATTAAAAAACCAACCATTGCCATTGGAATTGTCTATCGTGAGCATTCGGAAAAAGCGATTCAAGCGGCTACCGATCTGGCGATTTGGCTAAAAGAAAAAAAATACTCTGTTTACACCCTTCCTGAACAACGATTGGTGCGCCAAACACTGACGTTAAAGACAGCTCAGGCCTGGAAAAAATTAGGCCTAGTGGTAGTATTAGGCGGCGATGGAACTTATCTGCGAGCGGCTTCTCATATTGATGGTCGGAAAATCCCGGTCATTGGATTCAATATGGGATCATTGGGTTTTTTGACTAATTTTTCTTCAGATCAAATGTTTCCAATATTAGAAAAAACACTTCATGGCGAAATGGAATTACACCCCAGAATTTTGCTGGATGCCCATATTTTTAAAAATCAAAAAAAAGTGAAATCATTTCGAGCTCTAAATGATATTGTGATCGAGCGGGGTAGCTTTTCACATTTAATCACAACAGCCATCTACAGCGAGAAATTTTTTGTATCTCAGGTAAAAGCAGACGGATTGATTATCTCCACGCCGACTGGTTCTACGGCCTATAATTTGGCAGCTGGTGGCCCGCTTATTTATCCAGACTCAAAGGCGATTGTTTTGACCCCTATTGCGCCTCATAGCTTAAATTCAAGACCGATAATTTTCCCTGAAGATCGGTCCATGAGTTTTAAACTAGAAGGAAAAACGCAGCGGGCTCATTTTATCGTAGACGGGCAACACAAGGTAGAAATATCAAATGAAAATGATATTGTTATCGAAAAAAGTCAGAATTTCCATTGGGTAATTCGATCTCCATCGCATAACTTTTTTCATTTGTTACGTGAAAAACTAAAATTCGGCGATCGATCATAAAAGAGGTATCTATGTTATTAGAATTAAAAGTTTCCAATTTTGCAATTATTGAAAATATTCACATGTCATTTAAAAAAGGTCTAAATATTATTTCTGGCGAAACCGGATCGGGCAAGTCTGTGCTTTTGAAAAGTTTATCTTTATTAATGGGCAGTAAGTCATCAGCCGATATTATTCGTACGGGATCAGAACAAGCCATCGTCGAAGGTTCGTTTGATATTTCTGAACGTGACGATATAAAACAGAAACTGTCGTCGTTTGGTATTGAAAATGAAGACGACCTTTTAATCGTCCGTCGAGTGATTGTAGCTGATAAATCCAGAGTCTATTTGAATGGCCAGCTATCAAGCTTGAACTTGTTAAAAGATTTAATATCACCTTTGGTCGAAGTGACCGGACCTTCCGCACCATTGATCGAGCTTACCGGTCAACACGAAAACAAAAGTCTTATGTCACCAAGTTATCATTTGGACATGTTGGATCGATATTCGGGGCTTTGGGAATTGCGCCATCAGTTTCAAATTCAGCTCGAAACCTTACGAAAAATAGAAAAAGAACTTGACGAAATTAATGCCAATAGCAAAGACAAAGAACAGCGCTTGGACTATCTGGTTTTTCAAAAGAATGAAATCGCGTCCCTTGAATTAGGGCCCGGTGAAGATGAAGCGCTTGAACAAAACATTAAACGATTAAAAAGCGGAACGCGGCTGACTCAATTCACCAATCAAGTGGAAAGCCTTTTAGACAGCGACGATGATTCTGCCCTTGCACGAATTAGTACAGTGCTAAAAAAGGGGCACGAAATCGCTAGCCTGGATCCTAAACTTGCGGAAAAGCTTAGTGGTCTGGATGCTGTTAAATCAAATATTGAAGATGTTCTATTTGAAATGCGTACGTATGTGGAAAAAATTGATTTAGACCCTGAAAATCTAGAAACTCTTGAAATAAAATTAAGCAGCCTTCGAAAGCTACAAAAAAAATATGGACCAACACTGAATGAAATATTGCAATCGCTGGTTTCAATCGAAAATGAAGTTCATAAATTGGAAACTCAAGAACAGCGCAAATCCGAAATCGAAAAAGATTTAGTGAAAATCACCGCTGATTTGGACAAACGGGCCTTAGAGCTTCATAAAAAACGCGTTCAGCATTCATTGCAGTTGAAAACTCAAGTAAACAAAGAACTCGAAGATTTAAATATGAAAGGCGTTCAATTTGGTGTCCACGCAGAAGTTCGGCCAGAATTTTCACCCAGTGGGCATTCCTATATAGAGTTCACCACGCAAGCGGCGTCTAAAGAGGCGCACAAGTCATTGGCAAAATACGCCAGCGGCGGCGAACTATCGCGAATTCTGCTATCACTAAAAAAAGTTCTAGGGAAATCCGATTTGCCAAGGACCTATCTGTTTGACGAAGTGGATGCCGGCGTTTCTGGCGAGACGGCAGAAAAAGTCGGAATCAAACTTAATTCTATTGCCCAGGGCCAGCAAGTCATCTGTGTTACTCATCTGCCTCAAGTGGCTGCCCATGGCGATCATCATTATTTGATTCAAAAAGACACCATCAATGACAAAGTCGCTATGTCAGTCGAAGAATTATCCCGGAAAGAGCGAGTTAAAGAATTAGCTCGCCTGATCAGTGGCGAGAAAATTACAAAAACAAGTTTAGCGCACGCCGAGGAGTTACTCGGGGCGGCGCATGTATAGAAACAGCAGAAATGGTTTAATTGCCTTTCTGCTTGGGTTTTTACTGTTGGAGACAAGCTGTATGACGCCACCTAAAAAGCCACCCCAAGCTACTAAAATAGAAACACGTTTAGAAAAACACGGTGATATCAGGATCGATAATTACTATTGGCTTAAAAATCGCGAAGACAAGAATGTAATTGACTATTTGAATCACGAAAACGAATACACCGAAGCCACACTCAAGCCTTTTGAAAAAAATCAAATTCAGATTTTTGAAGAATTAAAATCTCGAGTAATCGAAGATGAATCGAGCGTTCCAGTCAAACGGTCTGAATTTGAATACTATTCACACTACACACCGGGAAAACAATACCCCGTCTATTTGCGGCGAAATGTGCACACCAAAGCAGAAGAAACTCTAATCGATGTAAATAAAGAATCCGAAGGCCAAAGCTATTTTGAATCTAGCGGTCCCATTATGTCTTATGACCATACCCTGATGGCCTTTGCCTTTGATAACCAGGGGCGTCGTTTTTACACGATCCAAGTTAAAGATTTAAAAACGGGTGATTTACTTCCATTTAAAATTGAAAAAGCTAAAGCGAATATCACTTGGTCCAAAGACAATCGCTATTTTTTCTATACTAAAAGTGATGCAGAAACTCTTCGAACGTATCAAGTTTATCGGTTTGATATAAAAGAAAAAACCTCGACGCTGGTATTTGAAGAAAAAGATGATACCTTTGAAATTTTCATCTATCAAAATTTAGCTAAAAATTATATTTTTGCAGTTTCAAATAGTACATTAACGACAGAAATTCGATTCATCAAGGCAGACCATCCATTGACGGACTTTAAAATATTTTTGCCTCGCGAAAAGGGCCATGAATATGAAGTCTATGATGGCGGTAATCGATTTTACATACGTAGCAATTGGAACGCGCCCAATTTCAAATTATTTGAAGCTTTCGAAGATCACACAGACAAAAAGCATTGGAAAGAAGTTTTGCCACATAAAACGGATACCTATCTTGAAGATGTCACAGTTTTTAAAAGCCATTTGATTGTGGCCCAAAAATTTGAAGGACTGGACCAGCTTTTGGTTTTAGAACGAGGTCAATCAAAAGGGTATTTAATTCCCGTTTCTGACAAAGCCTATACGGCAGAAGCCGGTGCCCAAGGAGAGTATAACTCGACTACTTTTCGCTATATTTTTGAATCCATGAGACAGCCTGAACAGACATTTGATTTCGATATATTAAGCCAAAACAAAGTTCTATTAAAAGAAAGACCCATCCCAAATTTTGATCCGTCTAAATATAAAACAGATAGAATTTGGATTACGGCGCGTGACGGACGCAAAGTTCCTGTATCTCTGCTTATGAAACTGGACCACCAGGCTAATGGCAGCGCCCCATCCTTGCTTTATGGCTATGGCTCTTACGGCGCTTCTATGACGCCCTATTTTTCCCAAAGTGTATTTTCACTTATTGATCGTGATTTTGTTTACGCCATTGTTCACGTTCGCGGCGGTTCTGAATTGGGCAGAAAATGGTATGATGAAGGGCGCGTTCTAAATAAAATGAATACCTTTACTGATTTTATTGATACCGCCGAAGAACTTGCAAAAATTAAAATAATTGATCGTGGAAATATTTACGCCATGGGCGGCAGTGCTGGCGGATTATTGATGGGATCAATTATGAATTTGCGCCCTGATTTATTTCATGGAATTGTCGCGCAAGTTCCCTTTGTTGATGTGGTAACTACCATGCTCGATGAAACCATTCCCTTAACTACCGGTGAATATGACGAATGGGGCAATCCGAATGAAAAAAAATACTATGATTATATTTTATCTTATTCTCCTTATGACAATATTAAAAAAGCAAAGTATCCCCATTTATTGGTAACGACAGGATTGCACGATTCTCAGGTTCAATATTGGGAACCGGCAAAATGGGTCGCCCGTCTTCGAGACTTAAATACATCGGATTCCAAAATTCTTTTAAAAACAGATATGACGTCTGGACATGGCGGCAGTTCCGGCCGTTATGAAAAATTAAAAGAAAAAGCCCTTGAATATACCTTTATTTTAATGACCAAAGACCTTTAGCTATCTTTTCATACCAAAACAAGGCGATTTGGGTTTTCACATCGGTGATTTTGTGACTTTTAACTTTTGCAAGAGCCGCATTCAAAGTCATTTTCTTGGGAATTAGAAACTCGCCTTCATCTGGTGAGGCACCCACGAATTTTAAATTTTGAGCTAAAAAAATATGGATCACTTCATCGCCATACCCAATCACGGGATGAATCAAAGTCACGAAGCGCAATTTTCCAGCTTCATACCCAACTTCTTCAAGCAGTTCGCGCCGGGCAGCTTGAATCGCTGTTTCACCTTGATCGATTTTTCCTGCCGGCAGTTCTAAAAATATTTTCTGAAGCGGATAACGAAATTGTTTTATGAAAAGCAATTCACCTTTCTTTAGCTCTGGAATAATTAAAGCCGCCCCTGGGTGCATGACAAACTCGCGAGTCGCTTTTTTTGAATTGCTTAAAAGCACATCATCTGACCGCATTTTCAAAAAACGAGGTTGTGGACTTTCAATAGTGGCTATTTTTTTTTCAATTAAGTCTTTCTCGGTCATCTTTTTTTTCATATTCCCACATTTCAACTGTTGAATCCCTATCTTAACAATCAACTTAATACTATTGACAATCGAAATAGAACCAATCAATCTTTTAGTAAAGTATTTGTACCAGAGTCGTAATTTAAACGACCAAACCATAAAAAAAGGACAGTTATGAAATTTTTGAAAATAGTTTTAGCCATGAGTTTAGCAGCTTCATCAATGTTTGCGGTAGGTTGTGCTTCAGGACCTCCACTTAGTGGCGCTTTGTATTCTGATGTTCAGGGCCCGATTGCTGCGACTAGTGCGCCAAAAGGTTCTATGCACGGCCAGGCGTGTGCGTCTAGCTACCTTGGTCTGTTTGCAACTGGTGATGCTAGTATCACGGCTGCCGCAAAAGCAGCAAACATAACTCAGATTTCTCATGTTGAACAATCGTACTCAAATATCCTTATGTTCTGGGCTCAATTTTGCACAATTGTATATGGAAACAGAGGTGTCGCACCATCTGCTCCTATGAAAGTTCCACCAGCGGGACAACCAGCAGCCGCTCCAGCTGGCAACGGACTTTAATCGAGTTTAATAGCTCGACTTGCACTTAATCAGTAATTATTAGAACCTATAACAGCAACGTTGTAGGTTTTTTTTTGCCGATTTTTAGTCAAGGGAGCCCGTCTATGAAACGAATTTTGTTTATTCTATTATTATCTTTAACCATCATCCTACTCTCTACCGAGGAAGTATTTGCCAAAAAAGGCGGTGGCGGAGGTATCAGTGGGGCCAGCGAACTTGGAATTGGCTTTTCGTCAATTTCCTCAAATCAAAAAGATTTAAATTCCATTATTGATAATGTTAATTCAACTCAAGGGGGCGTCAGTACTAAAAACCTGAACTCTGCCTACGATTTCTTTGTTCAGTATTCATTTAGATTTACTGGAACTATGTTTGCTTTGGTTTTTAGACCATCCTATTTCACGGCTTCTGGAACAGGAACCGGTCCAACTGTCGGCGACTATGAACACACCCTTACCGGTTACACATTTTTTCCGTTGATTCGACTGTACCCTTTAGAAAGCAATTTTATTCGATTTTTTATGCAGTTTGGAGTTGGGGTTGGATATCTAAAAGGTACTGTCAAACAAGGATCCGCTAATATGGCCTATTCCGGATCTAACTTTGGCGCCCAAGCAGGCTTAGGTGCTGATTTTTGTTTCACTGAAAACCATTGCCTGACGATCGAAGGCAATGTCCGCTATCTTCCGATCGAAAGAAACGTCGCAGACAGCGTTTCTGGGACCTTCAATGGATTTAGCCAAGCTTTGGTAAGCCGCGAAGTTGAGTATGATCAAAATGACATGACGACTACAATGTCGGGTATTCAAGGGGTTCTTGCGTACACCTATGTTTTTTAATTCCCAAAATCGGACCCCAACAACCAAGTAAATTCACTTTTTCTAAATTTTAAAATCTTTGGTCCATCTAGCCATGTTCCTAGATTTATGGATCGAATTTTTTTTTCGCGACCCTCTTGGCTGACGTCTAATTGGACGTCGTCTTTGATGTGCATATGTCCCGTAATTATATAATCAAACGGCTTCTCTTGAAATGCAAATTCTGCGTGATCTCGAATCAAAGTAATGACATCTGAATTTTTAGCTTCTAAGTAGGCGCGGCTATTACGTCGACTTTTTTGACTCCACGTTTCTCCAATTTTTTTCCAAAATTGACCGGGAAGCCAATGAGCTAAAAAGGAAATGATCGGAGATCGTAAACGGCGTCGTAAGTTTAAATAAGCATGATCATTTTTGTTAATTAGATCGCCGTGCTCTAGTCTAAAAACTCGTCCATCTATTTCAAAATAACTGACATCGTGACACACAGTAAAACCCAGCTCGTCCTGCCAAAATCGCTTAAGGTGCAAATCATGGTTCCCTTCAAAATAGACCACGTTAAACCCTAAACGTTTTACTTTTTTTAATTCGTCTATCAATTCTGAATGCAGTTCTTTAAAAACAGAATGATCAGCAACCCAGACA
>JAYTTH010000485.1:0-12658 GCA_043745515.1 Pseudobdellovibrionaceae bacterium
GTTTTTTCTGTCATTTTTTTTACACTTTCGTCGTGTAATCAAAATAAAAAACTAGAGGAAAACCTCGGGGCGAAAATATCCGCGGACCAATATGAAAAAACGGTCGTCGAAACCTGGGGCGATGACAATATATTATCAATCAAAAAAGACGACTATGCCTATGTAGAAAAAAGCATTTCATTGAACTATGGACCGATGCGAAAGACTTTTGGTAAAGCTATGACGATTACCGAAATAACTGAAAAAAATGACGTTGTTCAACATCATCTAGTGATTCAGTCCGAAGAAATCCAAGATGGAACCCAGTCCAAGCTATCGTCTCGGGAACGGGTATTCGCGGTTAAAAAATCAACAACCCAAACCAAAAGCGTTGTTGAATCTAATGTAAAACAACTTGTTCAATCAGATTCAGATATAAATGTTGGTCAACTGAGTATCGAAGATGAGATTCAGGCAACGCCGTTTGAAGGTTTTTTAGACGTACTAAATTTATGTAGAATTAAAACTGTCGAGTGTTTTAAGTTAGATGTTCAAAACTTTTCCGAACCAGTACCAGAAGAAATTAAAGCAAAAAGCTGCCGATTTTTTCCAAATTGTCAGTGGTCAGGTAAAAAAGTTTCGTTTGTTATTCGTGTATCCTACAAAGATGCCGGTTCTGATGAAGTTAAAACCCAAAACAATATTATTTCTTTTAAAATTGTAAATGAAATGCCGTATCTTTTTAAAATGGTAGAATATTGTTTTGAAGGACTTTCTGAGTATAAAGGACAAAAGTTTCCTGTCAAAATCTGCACCCAAGTCAAAGATACTATAAAAGGGCAATAGCGGGCCTAAATCCCGTATAAAATAATGAACTTTAGTCCTATAAAGTTCATTTCGTTACTGGCCGATTTAACCGGTAATGAATATAAAAAGCGTCTTAAGTCCCACGACTATCAATTCTGTAAAAAATATTGAAAAAGTGGATCGCTCTATTCAGGCAGACACGACACACGACCGAGACCCAAACAGTCAGGGTGGATTCAGTCAAAATAGAAAAGAGGACGAGCCCTTAACAGAAGAAGAAATTAGTAAAGCATTGGGGCACCTAAAAGATCTTCCTTTCGTAAAAGAACATGGCTGGCAAATCGAAATGTTGACTGAAGGACTCGTGCGTTTTGTGCTTGTTAAAGATAGCAAAGGGCAGCTGATTCGGCGATTCCCTGAAAGCGACCTTCGCACATTACCGATCGATCCCGAAGATAAAAAAGGTCAGTTTTTAAAAAAATCGGCTTAGCTGATTTTGGAATCTGGAGATATTTGTTCTATCTCATAGAACGTCTCATTTTGGGAATCTCTTGCGAAGCTTTTCACGATTTTTGCAATATTGAATCTTATGAAATATCGAGTCCAATTTATGGCCTTATTGGCAGCTATTTTCGTTTTATCGGGACAACCAAGTAACTCTGGTGTTTCGAACGCGATCGACTGTCGGCGTTTTTATGGAAAGGCTCATTTAGTTAGTGTCGATGAGGTCCCAACTTGGTTTAGAAACTCTTTGGCCGCATTTAATACCCATCTTTTCGAACGGGATCCTCAGGCAATGTTTGAAGCTGGTATTCTTACTGTTTCCAATCGACAAGACCTAGATAGTGGTCAATTTAGTTCAAAGTTATATTCGCAAATCATTTCAGATGGCTATTATCCTGTTGGTGACATTGGCACAACCGTTAATTATTTTGGTGTCGATATTCCGGAAACAACTGCCAGTCATGGTCTTGGGGGATTGTATAGTAATACCGAGTATTCAGATTACGTACAAAAAATGGCCAAGTTTTTTCTTAGCAATCATTTGGCACCGCAGTCGCCTATAGGAAAAAAAACGGCTTATATATCTGAATCATTCTGGTTTCCTGATCAAGGCGTAGTACCCAAAATTGATTCATTTTTAAAATCAATTAAAAGTTGGAATTTGCTTGTAAAAAAAACCACGGTTGACGGGATTCGAGAAAAATTGTCAAATTTCTCTGACGATAGTGTTAGAGGGCTTGCTGAGATTGTGTTACGCGATCTTCCCGAGATTGAATCGCTTGGAGGAGGCAGTCGTGACTATTCAGAAAAGCAATCTTTTTTAAATCTCATAAAAGCGTCTAGTGCGACCGGGGTAAGAACACCTGGCGAGCCAGGTTACAGTCAGCTGGTTGATTTAAGTTTTCGACACAATGTTCATTTTTTGAAATTAACTAGCGCCATTTCCAATCAAGATTTTCAAAATATTAGATCTATTTTAGCGCGAACCTTGGCGCAAGTGCATTACATGTCTAGAACGTCTATAAAAGGCTGGTATGGGGCCGCTATTGAAGAAAAAAGCGAAGATAGTGAAAGAGTATTAGAATTCATTTGTAAGTCAGGAGTTTATCTAGCTACTTCAAGTATTTTTAGAGTTTTTTGCCGTTAGTCCGTTGGCAATCTGACGGGCCCATTGGTTTTGTAATACCGTCCATAAGATTATCCGCCGACAAAAAGAGGCAAATTTTGAGTCAAAAAGGCAATGTTTTCGCTCTAATGTTTAGATTTGACGAGCTGTTTTGGCCGATGGATTGCTCTATTCCTTAGAAATGGCAAAAATTTTTGGTTTACTATTTTTAGCATTCTTTGCCCCGGCAATATGGGCACAAGAACCACTTACGATGGCGTTTGACTTAGACGCAACGGGAATCATTTGGCTAAAAGACGGACAAATGGAATCTGACTTTAAAAATAATAAAGTGATCCAAGTTTTAGAAAAAGATGGAAAAACTGTAAAAAAATATGCTGTTGTAAATGGGTTTCCTGAGTTTATTCAAAGTGCGATGCAATTAGGATTTAAAGTTGTTGTCTATAGCGCAGCCGACGACGTTCGCAATTTAGAGGCTCTTGGGTTGATTATTCTTCCAGACGGCCGCACAGCAAAGGATGCCATTGGAGCTGAGAATATTTTTTCGTTTCCCTATTTGGTTCATTTAAATATTAAACCAAGTGCTCGACCAGATATTTTTATGTTTAGAAAAGGCAAAGAAAAAAAAGATCTAAGGGTTGTGACAGATCAGTTTAAAAGTCGATTAAAAGATGAAATAGATCGCCAGCGAGAACAAATTAAATCCACTGGTCAGGCTGTTGATGAAACTAGGCTGAAAGGAAAAGTTTTGCTTGAGCTCATTTTAGATTCCCATAATAAATTATCAGATATAGATGTTTCCAATGTGTTTTTAGCTGATGATCATGTTTATAATAGTTATAAAGGCCAAGAAGCTCAGATGATATGGGCCACTGAGCTTAGGAGAAACACAAGTGAAAACTGGAACACAAATCACAACAGACTTCTTTTAGTGGCTGGTCTAATTAGCAGAGCGATTGAAATGGTAAATAGTGGCCACGCGATAAATATGAAGTCTGCCTTGTGGGCTTTGCAATGGAAACCGGATCCTAAAATGCCAGGTAATGTAGTCCATCGACTGCCTGAACTTATTGCTGAGGGAATTTTTGATAGTGGGCTTCAATTGTTGAAAAAGCAGAACTCGATATTGCAACTTCAAAGTCCCAATGAAGGCTCGCGATCCTTCAAGATGGTTTCCTGTAAGGTGTTTTACGATGCGTTCTAAATTTTTATATTTCTCAAAAAAATACTTGATCGTCTTATTTCTGTTTAGCTTGCAATCAGGTTTAGCAATGGCCAGCCAGGCAAATGCTTGTTTAGCCGTCTATGATTCTCACTATTACTCAAAAATGTTAGCCCAACAAAATTTTTCAGGGTTGGCGCGATTTAACGGCCTTTGGTTTGAAGTCGTGATTCCGCATTCCACCGAAAACGGTACAGTGCTTGAATACAAACAATTGGATGTTTGGTCGGAAGTTTTAAAATCTTTTGAATCAATTGGTCCTGAAGAAAGACTTTTGGCTCAAAAGAAATTGGATTTATACAAAGATAAATTTAATTCGATAACCAGTATTTTTAAGGAAATAGCCATTGCCCATCAGGCTTCAATGAAATCTCGGGTAAAAGATCTCGAATCATTTCGGGATAAAATTATAGATAGAGCTAGAGCAGGTTTTCTAGATTTTGATTCAATAAATGACGCTATGGGAATTCGTCTTGTTGTTTCTGGGGCTTCAAAATTAGTGGCTCCGATTTTCGACAAAAGCCTTGATTCAAACCCGCCAGAAAACTACCAAAGCGATTTAATTTCTTACTATTCAAGTCTGCTCAATTTGTCGAAAACTCAAATAATTTCGAATGTAGTAATCAAGGGCAGACTAAATGATCGATCCAAAAACAAATATTATAGAGCTGTTCATTTAACAATAGATATGGATGGTTTCCCCGTTGAACTTCAAATCATGACAAAATCCATGTCGGTTTGGCATTCATGGGATCATCAAAGGGCTTATAAGCCGAAATCTACTGATATGAAATATGTTGAGCGACTAAGGTCGTATTCACAATATTGGGCAATGTTAGTTAGAACTATAGAAGACGCGATTGTTTACAAACAAAATCCAAATGTCATAAATGAATTTCTTAAAAAAATCGGTATCGAATTCCACTATGAGCAATATCCGGTGCGGAACTATCCTCAAGGACTTGCGTATATCGACGCTATCTTAGCGCGAATTTATGATATCAAAACTGAAGACAAATTTGTTGGAGACTACAGCAAAGGACCCATTCAGAATCAGCGCCAATTGGCAAAAGAGTTCGCTCAGCCGGGTCATTTCTAAAATGTTTTAGCATGATTCCTGCTAAAACTAAAATTATCCAACTATATCAGCAACATAAGACTTTTTTCTTGCATATAAATTAACTAGTGTGTTAGACCTGTTCTTTAAACCCATAATTGATTTTCAAAACTAGGAAATGGACGAATGCTTTATCAGTGGCTTTACTCGCTCAGTAACGAATTCTCAGCTCTTAATATTTTTAGATACATCACCGTTCGTACTTTCATTGCTTTTTTTACAGCATTCTTTTTGAGCCTGATTTGGGGACCTATTTTTATTAAACGTTTGTTAGAAAAACATTATGGACAATCGATTCGGGAAGACGGCCCACAGTCACATAAAAAAAAATCAGGAACTCCAACCATGGGTGGCGGGTTAATTTTATTGTCGACACTGATTCCCTGTTTTCTATGGGTCGATATGCGGAATCCCTTTGTTTGGGCTGTGTTGCTGATTACTTGGGGATATGGCGGTATTGGTTACATAGACGACTATCTAAAAGTAAGCAAAAAAAATGCTAAAGGGCTATCTGGAAAAATTCGACTTCTCGGTGAGTTTTTAATTGCTGGCGTTACGCTGTTTGTTTTAATCAGATATTATAATTTATCGACGCAAATAGTGGTTCCTTTCGTAAAAGAATTCCAATTTGATTCAGGTTATTTTTATATTTTTTTTGGATCGTTGGTTATAGTGGGAACAGCCAACGCTGTTAATTTGACAGACGGGCTGGATGGCCTGGCTATTGTTCCGGTTATAATTTCAGCTTCGACTTTAGGATTATTTGCCTATGTTGCTGGCCACACCGGTATAGCTGCTTATTTGCAAATTCCGCATGTTTCGGGAGCAAGTGAACTAACTCCAGTGGCAGCAACTATCGTCGCTGCGGGGTTGGGGTTTTTATGGTTCAATGCCTATCCCGCGCAGGTATTTATGGGTGATGTCGGAAGTTTAAGCCTGGGTGGTTTTCTAGGAACTATGGCGGTATTGACCAAAAATGAAATATTAATGATTTTTTTAGGTGGCGTTTTTGTTGTAGAAGCATTGAGTGTAATCACTCAGGTGATTTCCTTCAAATTGACGGGCAAACGGATATTTAAAATGGCGCCCATCCATCATCATTTTGAACTAAAAGGCGTCACTGAAACTAAAATTATCGTGCGGTTTTGGATCATTTCTATTTTGCTAGCTGTGTTAAGCTTAGCCACCCTAAAAATTAGATAAAGTTATTTTATTAACAAAGAGGCAATATGTATAAAGAGTTATCGGAATTAAAGGACAAGCGGATTTTGGTAGTGGGATTAGGAAAGACAGGGGTATCACTTTGTCATTTTCTCACTCAACACGGAGCCCAAGTTACCGTTACTGATCACAAATCAAAACCGGAATTATCGGCGCAGCTAGAGCCTCTGGAAGGAATGCCAATTAAGTTTGAATTGGGATCGCATTCGCCAAAGACGTTTTTGCAGCAAGATTTGGTTATTTTAAGCCCTGGGGTTTCGCCTATTTTAAAGATTTTCGAATATGCTCGGGGTCAGGGAATCAAGATCACAGGTGAATTCGAATTTGCTCAAGGTTTTATCAAAGAACCTATGGTTGGAGTTACCGGGACAAATGGCAAAACTACGGTTGCCAGATTAAGTGAAGCGATGCTTAAAGAAAGTGGAATTACGTGTTGGGTCGGTGGTTCTAATGAAAAACCTCTGACTGATTATTTGCGTTTCAATGAAAAAGCTCAGCTTGTGATTGTTGAAGTTTCAGCATTCATGCTTGAGCACACGGAATCGTTCAATCCTTCGAATATAGTATTTACAAATTTGGCTGAAAACCATTTGGACCGATATCGCTCTATGGAAGAATACATTAATGCTAAACGTCGAGTGTTTAGAAATACAAATCAATCGACAACGTCTATTTTAAATGCAGACGATAACGCTGTTGTTGAGCTCGCTCGCGATCCAGCGGTTCAACGTGGAAAAATATTTTATTTCTCTAGAAAACCGGCTCTCGAACCTCAAATTATGAACATCGGTGGTGCCATCAATATCGCTGACGAAATACGCGTGCGCACGGGACCTGATGTCGAAGTGTTTTCGACCAAAAACATTAAGACTCGTGGAAAACATAGCATTGAAAATATCATGGCCGCGTTGTTAATTTCACGAGAACACGGTGCAACCAAAGAAGCGATTCAGAAAACGATTGATAATTTTGCAGGTCTGCCTCATCGAATTGAATATGTTAGAAAAGTTCGCGGCGCTATTTTTTACAATGATTCCAAAGCGACGAACGTCCATGCTGTACTAAGGTCTTTGGATACATTTGATGATAACGTAATTTTGATCATGGGTGGTAAAGACACAAACTTAAATTATGAACCATTGCGGGCAATGATTAAACGCAAGGTCAAGACCTTGATCCTGGTCGGTGAAGCTAAAGAAAGAATTAATCGCGAGTTGGGTGATTTTTCTGAAACCTTTTTAATCGGCACGTTTGAAGAGGCTGTTTTGATTGCATTCCATAAGACTAGAATTGGCGATATCGTATTGCTATCTCCGGGTTGTTCTAGCCATGATATGTTTGATAGTTACGAAGAACGCGGCGACTACTTTAAGCAGATTATTAGGAAATTCCAATAATCTTTTTTTGAATAGACGTCTCGACAGCTATCTTATAATCTTATTTTATAAAAGGAGACGTTTATGTTATCAAAAGGGAATTTGATATCGCTTGCAGTGGCTTGTTTATTTATTTTGGCTGGTTGTTCAACCGGGTACAAACAAAGACAAGAAGAAAGAAATAAAGTTGCTTCTAGTTCCGGTCACTACTGTGAGTTTGTGAACGGAGATGCTCATAATGATGTCGATGTCGAAATGACTTTGCAGATGTCTAAAAAGTGCGACACTTCAAAGCCCTACTCAATAACTAACTATAAAAATGCATCTGACATTTTTGGTGTTATTTTTTGTTGCGGGTATCAAAAAGCCAAAGCGCCAACTGCAGCTGCTAAGCCGGGCACTCCCGCTGCTACTGGATCTGGTGACGGATTAGAATAGTAAAAAATGACTAGAGCTTTATCGTCAAACCTATTTTTGGCACTGCTGACCCTTGTGGGGTTGGGCATTGTGCAAGTATACAGTTCTAGTTATATTTTTGCTTTTGAAAGTTACGGCGATGGACTCTTTTTTTTAAAAAAACAAATTCTGTTTACCTTAATCGGTTTTGCTGCTTTTTTTATCGCGTTTTGTATTCGGCTGGATTGGTTTGAAAAGCTAAGCTGGGTGTTTTGGGTTTTATCGATTGGACTTGTTGGATTTACCTTGATTCCCGGATTTGGGGTTCGAGTCGGCGGCGCGATTCGTTGGCTGCAGTTGCCAATGGGATTTCGATTCGAACCGGCTGAATTGCTAAAAGTCAGTCTGGTTTTTTATTTGTCGACTATTTTATTTTCAGAGAAAAATTTTATTTCAAAGCGAAGTTTGTTTATTCGCTTTTCTTTACTGGCTTTGCCATTTGGGTTGTTGCTTAAACAGCCCGATTTTGGAAGTTTCACGATCCTGTTTGTCACGTCTGTAAGTTTATTTTTTCTCTATGGCATTTCCTGGCGATGGATAGTGTCGGGGGCGACTTTGTCTGTCCCATTATTTTATTTTTTAGTCATGAAATCGGATTATCGCAGGGCGCGAATAATGACGTTTTTAGATCCTTGGTCGGACCCGGAACGAAAAGGATTTCAAGTGATTCAATCCATGTTGAGTTTTCATTCGGGTGGTGCGACGGGGGCTGGGCTTGGTAACGGCCAGGGTAAATTATTTTTTCTTCCCGAGGCTCATACAGATTTTACTTTGGCGGTATTTGGCGAAGAGCTTGGGTTTTTAGGCTTAGTTGTTCTTTTGTGCCTTTACGGTTATATTTTCTTTCGAATTTTTCAGATAGGTATTTTAACTAAATCACCTTTTTTTAAATCGATTTGTGTTGGTGGTGGCGTATTGTTCGGACTCAATTTTTTGGTCAATGCGGGTGTTACAATGGGACTTTTTCCTACCAAAGGGTTAACGATGCCATTTTTAAGCTATGGTGGTAGCTCTTTAGTTGTTTTTATGTTTCTATTTGGCGTATTAGTAAATATTGAAAAGAACACAGAAAGAAGTCTGAATTGAAAACGATAATCATTGCTGGTGGCGGAACGGGTGGGCATATTTATCCAGCCCTAACCATTGCCAAAGCACTGCAGTCATTAAATCCAAAACTCAATATTGAATTTGTTGGCACTCCGGAGGGACTCGAAGCTAAAATTATTCCCAAACATGGCTTTGTAATTTCATTTATTTCTGTGGGTAAGCTGAATTATAAAGGTGGGTTTTTTAAAAAAATAAGAACTTTGTTTCAGTTGCCTTGGGCCTTTGTAAAATCCCTGGCATTGGTAACTGAAAAAAAGCCGATCTTAGTTCTAGGTGTGGGCGGATACGCTTCGGGACCTTTTGTTTTGGCTAGTTCAGTTTTGGGAATCCCGACGGCATTGTGGGAACCCAATGCGCATCCTGGACTAACCAATAGACTTCTTTCGCGATTTGTTAGGAAGACTTTTTTGGTTTTTGAAGAGAGCCAGAAAAAAATGAAAGCCAAAAAAGTTGAAGTTCTTGGGCTTCCTGTTCGTGAAGAAATTGAACGTCTTTATCTTTTGGATGGCGAAAAAAAACAAACAGATGGCAAATTTCATATTCTTGTATTTGGCGGCTCGCAAGGTGCGCGAGCCCTTAATATTTGTGTATCGGCTATGTTAAAAGAGTTCAATTTTGAAAATGTCTCGTTTGTTCACCAAACTGGTCCGGCCGATTTTGAAGGGATTCGGGCAAGTTATTCAGGGGTTGCGGATGTCAAAGCTATGGATTACGTGTACGATATGGAAAATTACTACCAGTGGGCGGACTTGATAGTCTGTCGATCGGGTGCTAGTACTTTAGCAGAGTTGGCGGCTGCAAAAAAACCAAGCATTTTAATTCCGCTTCCAACAGCGGCGGACGACCATCAGAAAAAAAATGCACAGTCGCTGGTTTCAAAAAATGCGGCTCGAATGATGGAACAAAAAGATTTGACTCCCGAGTCGCTTTTTAATTTAATTGTCGAGCTAAAAAATCAGCCGGGGGTGTTGAAAAAAATGAGCGAGCAAATTCAGCATTTTTATCAACCAAATTCGGCGCGGAAAATTGCAGAAAAATTAATAAATTTGCAATTTGATAACGAGTAATTAAATGAATTTCAAAAAATCAAAATTTCACTTTATTGGTATTGGCGGCATAGGAATGTGCGGACTTGCAGAACTTCTAAAAAATATTGGTCATGAAGTAAGTGGCAGCGACATTTCAGAAAATGCCAATACAGAAGATCTAAGAAAGAAAGGTGTGCGAGTCTTTATCGGACACGACCAGTCCCATTTGGGCGATGTGGACGTCGTTGTATATAGTTCTGCTGTAAGACAAGATAATCCCGAGTGGATAGCTGCCAAAATGAAACAAATTCCCGTTATTCCGCGGGCCGAAGCATTGAGCGAAATCATGCGATCTAAACGGGGCATTGCCGTTGCGGGCACTCATGGAAAGACCACGACAACCAGTTTGATATCATCCGTTTTTTTACAAGCCAATTTGAAACCTACAATTGTGGTCGGTGGACGCTTTGAAAAAATTGGTTCAACTGCTTTGTTGGGCGATGGCGAATGGATGATTGCAGAGGCAGACGAAAGCGATGGCAGTTTTCACAAGCTGGCCCCCGAGATAGCCATCATCACCAATATTGATTCTGATCATCTGGATTTCTATAAAACCTTTGATAATGTTCAAAAATCTTTTTATCAATTTGCACAGCGAGTGCCTTTTTACGGATATGTGATAGTTTGTGGAGACGACAAGGTAACTAGAAATCTATTTGAAGGCTTTCCTAAGCGGTGCTTATTTTATGGATTTTCTTCTGAAAATGATTTTTACTTAAAAGGCGAAAAAAGCGAATACGATATTTTTGTAAATGATCGAAAAACTAAAAGGGAAAGTTGCATAGGGCACTTGTCGCTGCAGGTTCCTGGCCGGCACAATGCTTTGAATTCTTTGGCAGCCTTCGTAGCCGCCTACCAGTGCGGTATCGCAATTCCTACAATTTTGGCGGGACTTCGAAACTTTCAAGGTGTTGATCGCCGATTTCAATTTAAAGGTGAAGTTGACTCGATCAAAGTCTATGATGATTATGGACATCATCCCACAGAAGTACGTGCGGTTTTGGAGGCCTTTAAAGAGAAATTTCCAGACCAAAGGCTAGTGACTTTGTTTCAGCCACATCGTTTTTCACGCACACAAAGCTGCTGGAATGAGTTTATTAACTGCTTTTATTTAACTGACGTTTTGATTTTGACCGACATTTATTCTGGTGGTGAAGCGCCCATTCCAAATATAAATGCCAAACGGCTTTATGAAGAGATAAAGATTGAAAATAAATTCTATCTTCCCAGTTCAAGTTCAAAAATCGAAGCTCTTAAAAAGGTACTTCGACCCGGCGATATTTTTCTAACGTTAGGTGCTGGTGACAATTGGAAAACGGGAATGGCCTTGCTGGGTCCAGTGTTCTAGATGTGCATCAACTGCTTGATCAGATAAAAAACATCACTTATAATTTATTTATTGAACTCAATGTTTTCAAATAAAGGACTATTATGAAAATCAGACTTTTGCTTTTCTCGTTATTCGTTTTCTCTTTGGCCCACACTAATCCTTTAGGGGAAACGGCCAAAGCTCTGAATAACGCTGGAAATGCGGTGAATCAGGCCGCGGATGATGCCGCGAAAAAACAGGCAGATGCCGATGCGGCTAAAAAGGCCGAAGCGGATAAAGTAATTGCGGCGCAAAAGCAGGCCGACGATCAGAAGGCTAAAACGATTGCGGCCCAAAAAGCATCGGAAGATCAAAAAAAGCGTGAGGCAGAAAAACTAGCCAATGCACAAAAACAAGCGGAGCTAGCAAAAAAAGTGGGCGGCGACAAATTGACTGATGCTCAAAAGCAGGCGGCCTCAAAGCAGCAGCAAGCTGCGGATGCTATAAAGCAAACAGAGTTAAAGAAACAAATGGACGCAGCCAATGCCGCGAAAACCCAAGCGGCTCAGCAGCTGGATCCATCGAAAGCAAAAGCGGCCATGGCGGCAGGGGCAGATAAGGCCCATCAGGGGGCAGCGGCGACGCAAAAGTCAGCAACCGATGCGAAATCAAACGTGAACCTGAGCGCCGAGCAAATGAAAAAAGCAGGGCAGGGGCTTAAGGCGCCAGCAGTAAAACCGCCCGATGTTAAAGTTCCCGATGTCAAAGTACCGGATTTGAAGGCGCCCGAAGTGAAAGTGCCTGAAATTAAAACGCCAGCGGTGACGGTGCCAGCTGTCAAAGTCACAGCGCCCGTGGTGAATCCGCCCACAGTGGAAGTTCCAAAGTTGCCTGGGCATTAGTTTGAAAATAGTAATAGGCGTTTTATTTTTTGTTTCAGTTTTGATTTCCGGTTGTGCCGTTTTGCATACTGTGCAAATTGGCGATATAGAAAGTTCATCCGAGCTTTCTTCGGTCCCGTTTGAAATTAAAGTGAGTGAATTTGGAATAGATTTGAACGATGCAAAAGCATTGTCTACGGTTTTGCTAAATAAGAATGAATCCAATCAAGCCAACGATGCCTTGGCATTTTTGCAGTATTTTCAAATGGGTCCTCATACCGGAGCTGGCGTTTATAGTATTTCCTACGTAGATCATCTTGAAAATAAAATCAGAGCGCAATGTCCAAGTGGACGCATTACAGGAATTATGAGTATTCGGGAAACCGCACAGTACCCAATAATAAAAGGTGAAATCATCAAAATCAAAGGATTCTGTTTGAAAAGCAAAAGGGAAAATTTATGAAG
>JAYTTH010000486.1:0-12658 GCA_043745515.1 Pseudobdellovibrionaceae bacterium
TTCTGGTTTACAAGCCGAGTTGATGGGTGTCATTCAAAGAATTCAATCGGTGCAATATGGATTTAATGGTTCAAGCAGCACGGGAAGTAGTTATTTAGGTGGAACTTATAATTTTGGAGCACCAAGCGGCGGTGTTGCCGGTTTACCAGGCACGATAGCGTCGCCGCCACCCCTAAATACACGTTAAAACCACGATAAATACACGGTATTTACTCGATTAATTATTTACTGCCTTCAGTAACAAATGCGGCATCAGATTTTTTAGCATCTTTTTGTTTGGCTACAGCTCTAGCTGCTTTTGCTTTAGCTGGCGTCCAAGCTCCGCTCGACTCGCCCGAGTCTGCGAAGTAGGTGGAATGACCGTTATTGCAGGCTTTCTGTTCACCGAGCTTAATTAAGGCTGAAAGTGCTGCGTTCATGCTATCTTCAGCGGCCACTTTTCTCTTCTGCCCATTTTGAAGTAAGCTAGTTCCCGCGACTATTAAAGTAGCTTCTGTTTTAGCATAAACAGAAACGCTCACTGCAATTATAAGAAAAAATGTAAGACTTTTCATAATAACCTCGCTTGCTAAACAATAGTACAAGATTCAAGCCACAGAGTGATCATATAGGAGTTTCATTTTGATAAATCTTCTAAATGTGATACAAAAAATTGTATTGAAATGAAACGATAAAGTGAAACAGATGTTTGAAAGCCAAAAACGTCACTCGGTGAATCTATGAAAGACAATGTAATCCAAGTTAAAGCTCTTTATGATAGCCATGTCCACTGGTTAATGACAGGTGAAAAAAAAAGCTATTTTGATCTACTACACTTTAATTCTTTTTCACAAATAAAATTCGAATTGTTCGAAAAAAAGAACTATCGAGCCAATTGGATTTTTGGCTTTGGATGGAACGATTCACAGCTTTCAAATGAAAATCCTTGCCACCAGTTAGATAAACTCAGCGATAAAATTCCGATATGTTTTATAAAAAAAGATGCTCATAGTTGTATTTTAAATAGCGCTGCGCTGGCTAAAGTTGTTAAAAAGATTGAGTCCAATCCGTTGATAAATCAATTTGTAGACAGAGATTCATCTGGAGCGCCCAATGGTGTTCTAAAAGAAAGCGCATTTTATTCAATTTACGCATCCATTCCGCCGTTATCAAAATCAGAAATGCGACTCTGTCTTTTGGAAGCGCAAGACTATTTTTTATCTAAAGGCTTTACTCATATAAGAGACATGACCTGTTCCGCTGCTCAATGGGAAATTCTAAAAGAAATGCAAGCGGCCAACGAGATCAAAATTTACGCCGATATTAATTTTAATGCGGATACCTTAGAGCAGGCTGAAATGGAAATTCTTCCTTTAATAAAAATTGAGTCCCAGAACAAATATCCAAATTTAAAAATTCGAGGACTTAAAATATTTTTTGATGGGTCGCTAGGGTCCAAGACTGCGTTACTATTTGATAATTATAAAGGCTCAACCACAAACGGAAACGGACTTTGGAGCATCGATCACCTGTTCCAGGTTATGAAATTAACTTGGCAAAATAATTTCGAATTTAGCGTTCATACTCTTGGGGATAAAGCGGTGGACCTTGTGGTTGATGTTGCCAGAGACCTATATTCCCGAAAAACTAGAGGGTATTTAAATTTAGAACATGTCGAGCTCGTTGACCCTAGCACAATAACTAAAATGAAATCTCTTTTTATTAGGTGCCATATGCAACCAAGCCATTGGCTGAGCGATAAATTGTTTATTCAAGATCGTTTAGGTCCAAATTCGTTAAAAAACCTTTTTGCTTGGGAAGCCCTAAGGCGAGCGAAAGTGCCAGTAAGTTTTGGATCGGACTCTCCGATTGAAGAGGCTGATCTTGAGCTTGCCCACAATGCGTTGCTGGATTCAACAAAATTTGGAATTGAAGAGTTTAAAGGGGATTTCTGGGATCACTTTGTTCATCCGGAACGATCCAAAATAGATGAATGTGCTGTCTCTCATTTTCAGGGGTTGAAACCGATAACATGCTAAAGATTTAGGGGCGGTACTTTACGGGTTCAATCCAACCGCCAATTCATAGCGAGACGAAACGGAATAGGCTACGGCAGCTATAATCAATGTTGAAATAATATAATACCGATTCCGGGAAATGAAAGACTCCTGATGAACGGATTGCCCATTTGTTTCTACAATACAGTCTTTAGAAAAAAACGTTTTAGCACTAATTCCAACAGGAATATTGCTATTTGAAATAGCCTCACACGATCCGTTTATCCATGGCTGAATCGATATATTTGCCTTTTTAAGTGATTTAGCGGTGTCCGTTATCTCAAATGTTTTATATCGATTTGAAATAAAAATAAATTGGTGTATCGCGTCCGTAGAAAAGAAATATGGAGATTTTCTAAGATCGATTCGATTTCCATCTACCAAAAGATAGTCAAAAAGGGACAAATTAGAATTCAGTTCTTTAATTGACTGACGATTCAATGAGCAGCTGGATTCAAAAAAAGGGTCTGAAACTTTCAAATAAGTATCATTTGCATAAAGGCGACAAAGATTTTGGAATGTTAACGCCTCTTCGTTGGAAAATGATTTTAGAAATTCAAATAAAAGTAAACGATTGTCCTGGCTAAACACGTGCGAGACTTGCAATTCAGAGATTTCTTTCTCTAACAGCTTGGGTGCCAAATGTTTTTTAGACCAAAAATCAATTTTTGAAAGTAGGAATGATTGTTCTATGCTTTTTTTCTCGAAAATGGATAGTTCTTGCTGACTCATAGAAAGCCCTTCTTGTTGAAATACGGCCTCTTCAAACTGGGTAGGATCTGACCCCATATCGATCCATATGTCGCCGCAAATTCCTAAAAATGGAAAGATAAGTCCAAATAATATTATACGCATGGCGACTCCCTAGTTTTGATAAATTATTTGAACACGCGGTTCGTGTTTCTTGTCCTCGTCGAAAGCTTTAGCTTTTGGATTTTGAACAGCGGCAAAAAATGGACTCACGTGATTGGACAGAAGGCGTGCTTTGGACTCCTTTACGAGAATTGAAAAAGTAGCATCATCTCCTTCAATAGCTTTTATTATTTTAGCTCGAGAAAAAAGCAATTTGGACTTTTCGCCTTGAACTGTCGTGTAAATGTCGGCGACTCCATGTGATCCAATGACAGCGGAAATGGCCTGTGCATTGAGCAATTTTACAGGAATAAGAACATAGCCATTGGGAATAATAGTATCGATTTGAAAAGAGTCTTTATTGCCACTGGCCGTGGTAGGCTTTAAATAGGTAAATCCTACCAACAGTAGACCTACAAAGAAAAATAGGATAATTTTATTCTTTTGGTCGAAGGCATCGATGGGAATCTTTCTTGATTGTAGTCTAATTATTTCTAAAATGTTGAATTTCATTTTTTTTCCTATTTTCAATTTTATTTGTTGCTAAAAAGGCATTAAAAATTAGCACGATCGTGAAAATTATGATGGCGGTAATTTCTGTAAAAGCGCCTGACTTGTCTTTCATTTCTAAATTCCTTATTCATTAAATAGAGTAACTAATTATTAGTTTGTTTTGGTCTTCAGATTTTAATGTGGCTGAACAACTGTAGGCATTTTCGAGTTGGTCTATTTTTAAAATACTCATCCAACTTTTTGGATTGATTTTGTTGTTAATATTAAAATAAAATGCCTGTTTTTCTTCAATATCGGGTGCTCTTTCAAAAGGAGGAAATAAGATATTCATTTTTTTAACTATTTGAATTTTAGAATTAAACTTATAGTCCGTGACACTTTTGTGACTAAGCAGGTTTTTTATTTTTTTATTTTCATCCATTAAGGTTTTCTCAAGTTGGAGAACAACGTAGTAGGCTTTGATTTTATTTAAAGTACCAAATGTTTTGATCAGGTTGTTTTGAAGTTTATCAAATTGGGTTCTAATTTTTTCAATGGTTTGATACATTTTTGCGACGGCAGGAACCCACAGAAGTGGAATCATCGCCATCTGAAACCGATACAAATTTGTGGCGATGGGCGCTATCCCTTCTATAAAATGTATCTGCGATTTCAATTGTGAAAAGTAATCATGATATTGGTCCCTGCAGCTAGTTTTTATTTCGGCAGAGTGACGAGTTTTTAAAAAAGTGAAAGTCATGAGACCCAGGCTTAAAAAAACGATGGGAATAAGTAGGCAGGTTACAATAAGTGCATACCCTTTTTCTGAGTGTCTCATTGCCAGTCGCCGAGGTTAATTTGAGAAGACAAATGGATAGCCTGGAGTCCGTTTGCCATTCCTATGATTGGCAAATTGAAGTTGTAAATTATCGAAATGGTTTTTAGGGTCAGCGAGGCCTGAATGTCGATTTTTTTTATTTCTACAAATTTCAGGTCGCCTAATCTTTGCTTTAGATTCTGAAGACATTCTGTAGGTTTTGATTTCAGCTGGCAAAGGGCAAAATCATTTAAGTAAAAGTGGACAAGCATAGTGTTTGCCCCAAGGTAGCAGGTCCAAAATAGGAAATAAAAACCACAGAAAATGGAAACGCCAGTAATTAAAAATTCAATTACGGTAAAGCCATTCTTTATTGGACGGCTCATTTTGAACCTTCCCAAAAGTTATTGAAGTCTTTAGATTCGAAATGGGATTTTCTAATCTCACCTTTTTCTGGACGTTCCGTTGTGTGTGATCCTAATGCTTCGGCAACCTGGGTAAAATGAAAACGCATATTTTGACTGATCACTTTGACAATCCCAATAGCCCCAACAGCGACAAGCGACACTATGATGAGATATTCGACTAGCCCCTGCCCGGCGCGAGACCTGATTCCACGATTATTCTTATTTATTGAATGAGTATCCATAATTCCTCCACGATGAGTGTAGGCAAAAATGGATCAGTTATGAAGTTTGGCTAGATACGAGCCGAAATCCGATTTGCGGACTATTTCTTTTTTTTAACGTCTTTTTTATCTTCAAGCTGGGCTTGTTTTTTATCGGCTTGTTTTTTTAGTTTACGCTGAGTGATAATTCTATCTAAGATTTCATAGCCTTCTTTTTGAAGGTCATTTTCAAAAATAAAACGATAAAACCCCTCAATTTCAGGACTTTGACGGAATTTTTTCAAAGAGGTCGGCACGTTTTCAGCTTGTACAAAATCAATACTGTTACCGTCTTTGGATAATTTAACTTTTTCAGACATAAATATCTCCCTACTCACTATTTTCAACGGCTTTTTGACGTGAAGCGAAAATTCTTTCTATGAAAACTAATCAATTCTGAAAGACGGGTCAATAATTAATTTAAATATTTGAATGGTATAAGGTAAGAGAACCTATCAATTAGCCTCGGAGCGCACATGATTCTATTGGATGGACGGAAAGTAGCCGACGATTTACGAGCCAAATTAGCCATAGATGTTGCTGATTTCGAAAGAGACTATCAAAGAAAACCATGTTTAAAGGTTTTAATCGTAGGTAACGACCCTGCTAGCCAAGTGTACGTCCGGAGCAAACATATTGCCTGTCAAAAAATAGGAATGCAGTCAGAGGTTATTAATTTAGATGCTCAAGTCAGCCAGGCCACTCTTGAAGCTGAAATTAATAAATTAAATATGGATCCAAAGGTGGATGGAATCTTAGCTCAAATTCCGATTCCTAGGCATTTGAACCTTGAGGCTGTATTAAGGACCATAGACCCAGCCAAAGACGCCGATGGCCTGACATTTCTAGCGACGGGCTATTTGTGGTCCGACATTGAACATGTGCAACCCTGCACGCCCAGTGGAGTAATTAAAATATTAGACTTCTACAAAATTCCTATTCAGGGAAAGCGGGCCTTAGTGATTGGCCGCAGTCAAATTGTTGGCAAACCTATGGCGGCATTACTGCTTAAGAATAATGCGACGGTCACAATTGCTCACAGTCAAACATCTGATTTAAAACGCTGCATTCACGATGCAGAAATTGTAGTCGTTGCCGCCGGCAAGATGAGCTTTTTTGGAGCCGACTATTTTGCAAGCCATCACGTTGTGATAGATGTAGGAATCCATAAGGACGAAAGGGGTCAAATTGGTGGCGATGTTATTTTTAAAGACGTGGCACCGCTAGTAAAAGCGATAACACCAGTACCTGGCGGCGTTGGACCGATGACTATTGCCTGTTTGCTTGAAAACACGTTGAAGCTTGCAAAGCTCAGAGAGAGGTCCCGGTGAGCTGTGTTGTTCAGTTTGGCCTAATCTATATTTTAATTTCATCAATTAGCGAGACTGCATATGCAAAAGAAATAGAACCTGAAGACGTTTTATCGTTGAATTATGTTCAGTCCTTAGTAATTGATACGAAGAAAAAATTTAAGGGAACCAAAGTTGGTGGCTTGTCAGGGCTTGTAATCGACGGATCTAGTTTTTACACAATTACTGACGATCGTGGCCGATACGGTGAGCCTAGAATTTATCGCTTTGATTTACTTCAGCGCCCAGGAAACTCGGGGCATCCCATTTTCGAAACTATATTGTCTGAAAAAATATCTCTTTTTAAAAGAGATAAAAAATTAAAAGTAGTTGATTTTGAAGCCTTGGCTCCTTTTAAAAATGGGTGGTTAGTCAGTAGTGAAGGGGATTTAAACGCTAAGCCCGTAGCGCCGCCCGAAGTATTTTTTATCAAAGATAAAGAAATTAAAAAATCTGTCAAAATACCAGACGAGTTTTTACCAAAATTTAAAGGTAAACAGGTGTCGGGTCTCTATAATAACAAAGCGTTTGAAGGCATGTCTTATGACGAAGTAACCCAGCAGCTGTGGCTATTATCAGAGAGTGGACTTTCGCAAAAGCAAGATGGCGATAGTGTATTTTATTTTTTAGAATATAAATTGATTGCCGATGATTTTGTTTTAAATAAAACCACTAAATTTGATTTCACTAAAAAATTGAATAGCTCGAATTTATACAATGGTGCTTCGGAATTACTTAGACTGACTGAAAATAGCTTTTTAATTTTAACCCGATCTGTTGAAGCGGCGCTATCTCTTCAGTATTCAAATATTGCGTGGCTGATAAAACGAAAATCGCCTGCTGATGAATGGGAAGTTAAAAATAAGTTTCGCATAAGCGGCAAAGCCGATGAAAATGAAATTGGTAAACAGTTTCCGGTTATTGATGTTCTTAATCAAAACTATGAAGGCATGGCTATGCTAGTTGCAAATGGAAAAAAATACCTGGTGGTTGTTAGTGATGACAATTTCAATAGTTTTGAAAAAACTGTTTTTAGTTTTTTTGAGCTAGAGGTAAAATGATCACTTTAAATTTAAAAAAAAATGTGGATGCCAAAATTTTGCTTCGGCATCCATGGATCACTAAAAATGTATTTGAAAAACCGAGTGATTCTATCAGTCCAAGCGAAATTGTAGAAGTTCGAGACTCTCAGAATCAGTTTGTTTCACGTGGTTACGTAAACTCACTTTCGTTTTTTTATTATCGTGCCATGACGTTTGATTCTAAAGAAAAACTAGACGATAAATTCGATTTTTTGCAGACTCGTCTTTGTGACCTCTTTTTGCAAAGATGTTCACTTGGCTATAAGAATAGTTTTCGCCTGTGTTTCAGTGAGAATGATTTTTTGCCGGGCCTAGTGATTGATCGATTTGTATCAGAAAAAAATGGAAGTCCATTTCAAGTTTTTGTCGTTCAAATCACCACCGCCGGATTGAATTCATTTATAAGCGATCCATTGAAGCTTTTTAAATCAGTAGTGGAAAAGTTAAAAAAAGAATTAATTATCGATATAGATTGGGCACATACTGCGATTGTAATAAGAAATGATATAAAGATTCGTGAAAAAGAAGGTTTAACCTATGGACCGCCTCAGATTTTAAATAATTCAATGGAATTCAATCTATCAGAAATGCAAATAGTGATTGATCATTGGTTTTTAAAATCAGAAATGAGAATTGATTCGGATCTAGTAGGTGGTCAAAAAACAGGATTTTTTTTAGACCAGAATTATAATTTGTTTCGTGTGGCCGAGGTTTTTTCGGAATATGTTAAATTTTTTAAACTTAAACGAGTTCGAATTATGGATGTCTGTTGCCACCTTGGGCAATGGTCTGTGTATCTTGGAATGGTGTTAAAAAAATTAAACGTTGAAGCAGATTTTATTTTGGTGGATATTTCTAAAGATGCCCTGAGCAAGGCAAATTCGACTATGCATCGATATGGGTTTAATTCAGAATGCCGTGCGGTTGATGTTATGGATGACGCATTTTCAATTGAGGCGCACGCCTATGATCTTATTATTGTGGATCCGCCTGCATTTGCAAAAAGTAAAGAGCATATTCAAGCTGCTAAATCGGCCTATCAAAAGCTTAATGCTAAAGCTTACAAAGGTATTAAAAAACATGGGTTTGTTGTGTCGTGTTCGTGTTCTGGGGCTGTCTCGCTGGAAGATTTAAAGGACTCTGTAAATCGCGCTCAAATTCGTTCGTTCCGAACCAGCAAAATAGTTGCCCAAGGTGGGCATGCGTCGGATCACCCGCATTTGTTAAGTTTTCCAGAAGGTTTCTATCTTAAAATGTTCATGTCGCAAGTCGTGAACTAGCTTCTAGTATCATTTTTTATTTCAAGGACATGGGATTTGACTAGGATCGAACGGTTCAATTTTTGTGGATTCCAAGTTGTAGTGTTTATTGGATTTAATCTTGTCTATCCTATCTTTAGTCATGGGATGGGTATTTAAAAAACCAATCAGCTTAGGCTCTGGATCTTTTTCCACGATCTGGTCAAAGAATTCATGGGATCTCGCAAGTCCTTTGAATCGCTTTACCGTAAAATCAATAGAAGTTTGATCTGCCGCAGTTTCTTGATGTTGGCTGAATTGCCTATCCACAATGGCTTGATTAAAAGACAAAAAAGAATTGGAGTCACCGGCCATGTTTACAAAGAAAAATCCGATTGAAATAGCCAAGGCTCGGCCTATGCTTCGCAGGTGATCACGATTTATAATGTGACCAATTTCGTGTCCAATTACAAAATAAAGAGAGTTTAGCGACTTTATGTCGGCCAAAAGCCCTTTATAGACAATGATTTTTCGTCCGGGCAAGGTAACAGCATTTACTGTGTTTTCACAGGATAGAAATATTTCGGGTTTAAACACTTCATCGACTGAGTTATTTTTGAAAATGTTGCTTACAATTTCATCTCCAGCTGGCCATTTTTTTTGCTCTATCTTCAAGTTCATGAATGAAAACAATGATCCTTCATATCTTGGGGGCACTTTTGAAGCCAGATATTCGCCCGTGAGGCCGAGTACTATTAAAGCTGTGATATAGACAGCAGCGGCTCCGACGATAAGTATAGCGACGTTCATAAGGGGATTTTTTTCGGTTCTTGAGTTTATTTCCTCTGATTCTTCAGATGGTATGTATTTCATTTTGACCCAAGTGTCTTTTTACAGCGGTTCCATACGCAAACACTTCAATTCCCATTGCGTCTAGAGCGGCTGATTCAAGGCGAACTTCAACGACTTCATGTGCGCCCCAATTGGCCGCTTGTTCCTTCATTCTCAATATGGATTCACGCCGGCCCCTGTCCATGAGGCTTTCGTGGCTATGCAGTTCTCCACCAAAAAAACCTTTTATTGCGCCAATAAAATTTTTGAAATAGTCACTTGCAATCACAACACTGCCGGTAACCAATTTTGCTTCGGAATAATCGGAAACGTCTCGAATCTTTTCAATTCTAACCGGTATATGTTTATATTTTTTTTGTCTTTCGAGTATGCTTTTGAAGTGGTTTTTTTCTCTGTGGCTACCTGCAAAATAGCCTATCGTAAGCAGTATGGCTACAAAACCAAGTTGGATTAAAGTGTCCACTATTCTACCATAACGGCAGTGCCATAAGCGAACACTTCTGCAGCACCCGCAGCGACATCGCTGGTCGCAAACCGAATTCCAATGACAGCATTAGCGCCCAAATTTTTAGCTTGCGCGACCATGCGCTCTGTAGCTTGATCTCGGGTTTCTTCCATTAACTCAGTGTAGCCTTTGAGTTCCCCGCCCACTATATTTTTTAGACTTGCAAAAATATCGCGCCCAAAGTGTTTTGAGCGCACCGTTGAACCGGTAACAAGGCCAAAATGAGCTACGATTTTTTTTTCAGGAATGGATTCGATTGTGGTTAGAATCACAAATAGTCCTTATTTTGTAGGTTGTTTTGAACTAAGAGCTGGACTGACTTGAGCCTGTTGTTGCTGCTGTTGAAGGAACTGATTTACCTTTGCCACATAATCCTTAAGATTTGAATTTTCTTGTTTCAACAAGTTTATTTGGGTCAACCCTTGCTGGAGATGATTGTAATAGTCTTGTGACTCAATATGCTTTTTGTCGTAGCCCATTTTAAGTTCAACGATTTTATTTTCGGCTACCGTCATTAGATTTTTAATGTTTTCGTTTTGTTTTTGACTTGCTACTTCAATCTCGTTTAAAGAGCTTTGCAAATCTTCAATTTGCTCATTGAGTGCTCGAATTTGGACATCTTTATCCAACATTTTTTGATTTAGCTCTTCTACCGTTGAATTTATGGTCTCTTTTTCAGATAGCCATTCGTTTCTATCTATCTGGTATTGGTTTTTTGTTTTAGCAAGCTCTAAAGCAATGTCTTCTTTAAGGGCTTCATTTAGTTCCAAATCATTCTGTGAATTTTTGATTTTCTCTTGGAGTTGAATATTGTATTTGCGTTCTTCATTTTGAATTTGCTGCGCACGAGTTTTAAAGCCTTGCATTTCAAGCTGAAGATGAAGAGCGATTTCATTTGATTTTACGAGGTCAGTGTTCAATTTGTTGTTGGTGACTCGTTCAATTTGAAGCTGTTCAGTTACTAGTCGTAACTGGTTGTTATATTCAGATTTCGAGACCTGCAAGTTTTCAAGCGATTTAATTTTGTTTCTGAATTCATCTTGAGTATCCAAAAGATCACTGTGAAACTTTTTAATTTGAGTTTGCATTTTTTCGATTTTATTCGTCTGTGGCAACGAAATGTCGTCTCTATGAGATAATTCGTTCAGTTTGTTGCAGATTTCATCAAATAGTTTTTCATGCTCTGGGCTGTTATTCATAGCGAAAGATTACAATGCTGAAATTGAATCCGTCAAATATATCGGTGCAGCTTGGTCCAGTTAGCCAACCGGTGTGCAGTAACAATAAATTACTTGCGGCATTAATAAATTCAAAATATTTGCTAACTGGCTAATATCGGAATTTAATCAATTTTTACGGAGATATTTTGTGGATGTAGATAAGCCGTCAACTTGGAGAAAATTTACCTCAGACGAGCAGTGTGGCTCCTGTATAGCGAATTGTTGTACAATGCCAGTTGAGGTCAGTTTACCTGATTTGATTCGCCTCAATTTGGTATCTGAAGATGACCGGCAAAACAGCACTATAAGAAAAATTGCTAAAAAATTGATCAAAGACAAATGGATTGTGTCGTATCGGGAGACTTCCGGATTTTTCATGCTCTCTCAAAAAGCCAATCGCGACTGTATATTTTTAGATTCGAAAACTCGACAATGCACCATGTATAGTAACAGGCCGGATGTTTGTCGTCAATTTCCGCAGATAGGACCGCGGCCGACATTTTGTCCTTACGAAAAGAAATAAAGCTACATCGACCTAAGTTAATCTTTAGTGATTTTATTGTCTTCCATTGAAGCTACTTTTTGCATGGTCTTTTCCTGAATATGAAGTAGTTGAATTTTTATTTGATCCGACAGTTCTTCTAAATGTTTAAATTGATCCCCGGCCCGAAGCTTCAAATGAGCTGGTCTTCCAGCCAAAATATCATCTAAGAATCGTTCAAAAGCGTATAGCGGCCCAGCAATTCGATGAGAGATAATTTTTCCAACTGTAAAAAGAATTGCGCAAAAACCGATTGAAATAATTAAAAACGTTATTACAAACGGCGAAATGAATTTATCGATTAGAAATTGATTGCCCCCAACAAGTTCAGATATTGACACGCGTAAATAGGTATAGGAAAATACTAAACTGATAACCGTTAGGCCAATCCCAACGCCAAGTAAAACAAAACAATATTTTAATTGAAACGACGGATTGACCCAAAATTTCTTCCTAGAGTTGTGTTCTGGCCATAGAATTTCGCCTTCTTTAATAATTGCGGACACAATCATGGCATAACCAACCCACTGAACGGCATCCGCGACATTAAAAGCGGGGCTAGATAGGGATGGCGTTCCCAAAACTATGAAGTCGACTACGTAGCCCCAAATAATTCGATCTGCCACATTTCCAAGTATGCCGCCTATTAATATCGATAACCCTGTTCTCAGCACCAGGGATTTAATTGGCAGTAAATATTGAATGATCACATAAATACATAACAAAAAGGCGCCGCCAGTTGAAAGGGATACTATCCGTAGTACTTGAGGTAACTCTGAAAAAAGTCCCAACATAGCACCATGATTGTGATGCAGGACAAAATTGATATAACCATGTAAACGAGGCCCGTCTATAGTATTAGCCCATAGCTTTGTAACTCGATCCAGTATCCAACAAACCAAAAGTGGCAGAAGAACAATAACCCATTCGATACGTTTCATAGTCGTCAGTATGAGTTCAAAAGAAAATTCAGTAAATAAAGATAAATTTTTTTTGCTTAAAGTCTG
>JAYTTH010000487.1:0-3375 GCA_043745515.1 Pseudobdellovibrionaceae bacterium
AAGTCCAAAACAATATATTTTCCAATCCGACATTGGTTAACAAGTATTGTATTTTGATTCAAATACTCTTGAACCGCTCGCCCTTGGGTATCTAGTAAAACTTCTCGTGGTAGTATTTTAATTCCCCATTTCATCGCAACCTCACTTTAATGCTTGAATAAGTCTTTGATTAACATCTTCGTAGCTTTCTTTTATAGAACCTAAATCACGGCGGAAACGATCTTTATCTAATTTTTCACCGGTTTTTACGTCCCAAAGGCGACAACAATCGGGTGTAATTTCATCAGCCAACAATATTTGGTTGGATCCATTTTTACCAAACTCGACTTTAAAATCGATCAGACGAATACCAATACCAACAAATAGTTCCTTTAAATGATCATTTATTTTTAAGGAATAATTTTTAATTTCTAGCATGGTCGCTGGGCTAATTTTATAAATGATGCGCATTTGCTCTTCAGAAACAAAGGGATCTGCCAATTCGTCGTTCTTCAAATAAAATTCTACTAATGGTTCCGACAAAGCCACGCCTTCTTCAATTCCTAATTTTTTTGCCGTCGATCCGGCTAAAACATTTCTAACTACGACTTCAAATGGAATAATCTCGACTTTTTTTACAACCATGCCATTTGTGCCATCAGAACTTACATAATGGGAGGCGATTCCGCGGCTTTTTAAATAATCAAACAATCGAGCGGCAATATCCCGGTTCACTTGACCTTTGTTTTCAAAGGTTCCCTTTTTTAAGGCGTTAAAGGCAGTCAGACTGTCTTTAAATTCTAAATAATATTGATCTTCGACATCTGTACGAAATACTTTTTTAGCTTTTCCTTCGTAGAGCAGTTCTTTGTGTGGGCTCATTTTTTATCCTCGGCTTGTAGAACTTTCTTTTGTTTTTTAATGATTTTTATTATGGTCTCGCGATGTTTTTTGACACTGAAAATATCTTCAAGATCTCGTTTAGTAAAAAAAGAAGAAACGATTTCATCTTCATTAATTTTATATTTTAAGTGTTCGCCAAAGCCCAGCGAATGACACAGTCTTTGAACATGGGAATACGCCACTTCGCGGGCCAGACCTTTTTTTACCAAATGAAGTAAAACATGCGAACTATAAAGCTGCCCCTGTGCCATTTCCATATTATCGAGCATTCGCTTGCTGTTCACCTCAAGCCCGTCAATTAAAACAGCCATGCGATTAGTAGCATAATCTGCTACGGTAAACGTGTCGGGAAAAATCACCCTCTCTACAGACGAGTGGGATATATCGCGTTCATGCCAGAGCGCCACATTTTCCATTCCTGCCAAAGCATAAGATCGCAGCAGCCTTGCCAAACCAGTAATATTTTCTGCGCTAATTGGGTTTTTTTTATGAGGCATGGCAGATGAACCCTTTTGTCCTTTTGAAAACCCTTCGGTGACCTCGGCCACCTCACTGCGCTGTAAATGTCGAAGTTCAATCGCGAGTCGTTCTAGCCCGGCGCCTAGAAGTGAAATTTGATTCAGTAAATGCGCATGGCGATCACGAGGAACCACTTGGGTAGCAATCCATTCTTGCTTTAAGCCTAAATACGTTGCCACTTTTTTTTCTACAATCGGTTCCTGACTAGAATAGGTCCCTACGGCGCCCGACAGCTTGCATATTCTTAGATTATCTAGCGCCTCTTCAAGGCGTTTTTCATTGCGAATTAATTCGGCCAAAAAACCCATGAGTTTCATACCAAAGGATGTCGGCTCGGCAAACATGCCGTGGGTGCGACCTGCGCACAACGTTTCTTCATTTTTTGAAATTTTGGCCTGAAGCGATTTTTTAAGGCGAATGACTGAGCCAAGCAGCACCTGGCCTGCTTCTTGGATTTGCAGGCTAAAGGCGGTATCCAAAACATCACTGCTAGTAAGCCCATAATGAATGTACTTGCCGTCTTTGCCTACGTTTTCAGCCACGTTGCTAACGAACGCAATCACATCGTGCTTGGTTACAGCTTCTATTTCCAATATTCGTTTCACATTGAATTTTGATTTTCTGGCAATCGACCGATAGGCTTTTTTGGGAATAATACTCAGCTCGCTTTGGGCTTTGGCCACAGCAATTTCTACTTGCAACATTTTACTAAATTTATTTTCAACGGACCACAAAGCAGTCATTTCAGGTCGCGAATAACGATCAATCATCGGTTGAGTTCCTTTGCCGTATCTTTTTTAAGCCGATCTACGACTTTATTAATCAATTTTTTTTGCGATTGAAACTGGGTTTCTCTGTTCAGTTGATCCCAAACTTCATAGTTATTAAAATAAACATTCTTAAATTCTTTAGATTCAATTTCTTTGCTATGACTAGCCGCAAAGCGCACCCAGCGATTAGGCCCCAGGTCTTGATAGGTGTATACATATTCTTGTGGGTAATTGTGTATTTTGGCCTCGGAGGTTTCAAATCGACTTACCCATTTCCGAGTGATCTTTTCCCCATAATATTTAATATAGTCTTTGTTAAATCTCTGATTGTTGGGAATTAAAATCCAAACATCATATAGATTTTCCATCGTTGTTCTTTGCCAAATCAACAGATTTTCATGCGTCCAGGGACCATAGAGGTCATCAATCCAAACTGAATGCAAAGGCAATTGTCGCGTTTCACGATTGGGGACTACGTCAACTGAATATCTTGCCCATGTCCACACGGGTTCGACTACTCCTTTTGGAAACAAAAGTTTACCAAGCTGTGGTCGGTAATAATACGTTTCTTCAGACGATAATCCCCAAACAAGAGTTTTAAAACTGTTTACGCCATTGATTTCACCTTTGGCTTCAAAACCATGAATTTTACTATGCGCGGTCAGCGCAAAATCCAAAATCTGAGTTTGCTCAAACGCATCAATATTCTGTCGCTCTAACCATTGATTATTTTGCTCGAGGGATCGCCGACTCAAAAATCGCGTATAGAACGGATTCATCAAAGGCAGCGGAAACTGCGAATCAATTTCGTCCCCAAAAGCGACATCCCGCTGACTGCTTAACGATCGAGTCAAAAATTCCAACCAAGATTTATCAAAATGATCATACGAAGGCGCGCTTTTTAAACTAGATTGATAAAAATTATCAGTAGAGGATTCCAGCCGACTGATAAAATCACTATCTACACCCAGTTCTTTTAGCTGGTATTGAATAAAGCTCGATTTAAATTCCAAAGGCCCTGATCCCAGCACCACTGTGAACCCTGAATCTTGTGAAACCAGAGCTTCTTCATTATTTAATTTTTCAACATAAAATGGATTCAATGTTTCTGAGGTGAAAAACCCAAAGGGCCCTTCAATATCTTCCATTGGCCAACGCCCAAGACCTGCGTGAAGATCCATATACAGGACGCTCCAGCCTTGTC
>JAYTTH010000488.1:0-3363 GCA_043745515.1 Pseudobdellovibrionaceae bacterium
CAGCGGATTAGACAATGACAATCTGGAAATGACAAAGACAAAAACTTTAACCTCAAAATGGTTAATAGGCGCCCAATATTTCTTAGACACAGACGTGCAATTTCCTGAAGATTTTCTAATGATTTCCCAATCTCCTTGGGCTGTGACCGCAGTTGCCTCAAATGTGTTTTGGAAAAAAAATGTCAGTACTTACAGCAATGGGATGGCAAAAGGGGTCATATCTGTCGATATTTCCGAATGGGAAAGGCCTGGAATCCTCTTTGGGAAACCAGCGAAAAATTGCAGTGCTGACGAAGTTCGCTCCGAAGTTTGGGCTCAAATTTTACAAGGCGCCGATCCGAGCACTCGTTTAAAAATGCAAAATGCAAAAATTCTAAATTGGACAATGGATCCCACTATGCACTTTGCGCCAGGTGAAAATGAATACAATGATGGACTCTTTATGAACATTGCTGATTCTTGGAAAAACCGGCCTGATCAAAAAACTAACTACTCAAACTTAATTTTGGCGGGTGACTACACGCAAACATGGACAGATTTAGCTTGCATGGAAGGGGCCTGCGAATCAGGGAAACGCGCTGCCAACGCCGTTCTATCTATTTATACAAACGATAAAGCCTCAAAGATTAGAATAATGCGACCGCAAGAGCCGGCTGCGTTCTTATGGGCACGCATCAAAGACAAATCTCGATTTAGCCTTGGCCTGCCCCAGTTTACTCTAAAACTTTAGTTTTTTTTCGTTTTAATAATTAAAAATCCAGGCTCTTAAAAGATCCGTCTTTATCATCGTATTCCAGCAATTGGCCTTGTTCTAGGTCAAAATAAATACCCATCACGGATAGTTCTCGGTCGCGAATGGCTGATTCAACAAAGGGAAATGTTTTTAAGTTTTGAAGTGACGTTATGATAGATTCTAGTTCGCCATGTCGACATAAGGAATCTTCATTGTCGCCCGCATGCCTTGCTAAAACGCGTTTTTTAGCGTCTTTTGCAATGCTGACCCACTGGTCTACAAATCCATTTGGCTCGACCAAATTATCCAGCATCAGTGCGCGAATGCCGCCACATTGTCGATGTCCTAAAATAATAATATTATCCACTTTCAAGTTCACGACCGCAAATTCAATGGCTGCGCTGACCCCATGAAATCCGCCGCCCTTTTCATAAGGTGGCACTAAATTGGCCACGTTTCTGACTATGAATAGCTCGCCAGGAGAGGCAGAAGTAATAATCGCCGGATCGACACGAGAATCACTGCAACCTATGATTAGAGTTTTAGGACTTTGCCCCTGACCCGAGCTAAGACGTTGATACAACGGATGCTCGTTCGCAAAATATTTATCACGAAACTTTCTAAAGCCTACCATCAATCTAAGTATTTCTTTTTTACTCATGCGTGCAGTTTAAACAATTGACGGACACGACGTATTTGCATGGCTACGTCTTCTAATTCTTGGTGAAAGTTTTCAATCCGGTTAAAGGCCTGCTTTAATTCCAGTTCTTTTTTATTCTCTTTACGCACAAAGGATTTGAGATTCTTCATTGCAGCCCGCGCGCCTTCAATTGAAAATCGATCTCTATGCAACAATTTACGAATCAAAAATGCGTTTTCCACATCTTTTTTAGTATAAAGTCGCTGATTATTTCCCGCTTTTTTAGGCTTAAGAATTTCAAATTCACTTTCCCAGTAACGAAGCACATATTGCTTTACCGATAACATTTCGGCCACATCACCAATTTTAAATCCCATTTTATCTGGAATACCTTGAATTTCGCTCAGCAACTGATCATCACAAAGCGCCGCCGGCAAGGACAAAGGTTCAGATTCTGTGATTGGTTTTTGGATAGTATCAATAGGTTCATCTTCAGCTAGTGGAGACATATTAAATTCAATAAACGATTCTGGATTTTTCTTTTCAAATCGAAAAAAATCCATCTGTTCTTCTGTCCACTCAATAGACACCTCAGGCAAGCTTCCCTGTGGATTCTTTGCAGAAATCAAGCTCGCCTCGTTTTCAAGATTATTTTCAATATTAGACGTCGTCGTCATCATCGTCATCATCTTTCAAGTTAGTGTAATCTTGACCATTCAACATCGCCCTTAATACCTGCGAGGGCTTAAATGTTAATTTTTTTCTGGCCGAGATCATAATTTGATCACCTGTTTGAGGATTTCGCCCCACTCGTTCATGCTTTTGAGACACTACAAAATTACCAAAACCGGAAATTTTTATTTTTTCACCTTGATGAAGTTCGTTTTTAATTGTGTCAAAAACGAGTTCTACTAAATCACTGGCTTCTTTTTTTGAAAATCCAATTTTGTCATAAACTTTCTCAACGATATCGGCTTTTGTCATCGTCGATTTCCAAACATTTTGTCCTGCCATATTCAACCTCAAGTGCTTCTAGTTTTAAATAGTTACCAAACAAAATCAAGAGCTTAGAAAACTATCTCTAACTGGCTGCGCAAACAAAAAATGAATAAAAACCGTAACAAAACTAGACCAAGGATCCAATCAATCTATGAACGCAAAGAAATGCTTAGATCGCTATTTAGGGTTTTCAATATTTGATCCTGAAAACCTTGCACCGTAGCCTCCGCCAACACCCCAGCAGCATCTTGATACCGAAGCCTCAGAGCGATGCTTTTCTGGTCCACAGGCAGTTTATCGCCCTGATAAATATCGAACACCTCTAGGTCAAACAAACTGGCACCGACGATTTTTCGAACAGCTTTTATAACGTCCCCTACTGGCTGCGATTTTTTCATAACTACCGCTAGGTCCCGATCCACTACTGGAAACCGAGAAATTTCTTTTATCCGAATCGCCCGGACCGATGTAGGCAGAAAACTA
Organism: Pseudobdellovibrionaceae bacterium; assembly: GCA_043745515.1. Lineage (GTDB taxonomy): Bacteria > Bdellovibrionota > Bdellovibrionia > Bdellovibrionales > Bdellovibrionaceae > UBA2316. The sequence continues at coordinate 2,856 of JAYTTH010000488.1, forward strand.
TCTAGATCAATCTCTGCAACACAAATTGGTTCGCGGATTTTTTCATTTTCCAATATCAGCGGACTTAGAGACGAAATAAAACCACATTTTTTACCTTCAACTACTAAAATCGCTGTTTGATAGGGATGAAAACAGATGGGAACTAACGAAACTTTTTCTGCATTTTGCTCCCACATAAAAGATTTAAATCCAAACCCTTTGGCCAAGGTTTGAAGGGCTTCCTTGATTTGATAAATCAATGGCTGCGCAGCCCCCTGACTCCAATTCGTTTGATCCTGGCCCCACATTACCAGCCCGAGGCTGTTTTTTTCAAGGATACCATTTGCGGACTCTCTGCCAGTGCCTTTGCAAAAGGTCTTACCTATTTCAAACAATGCCCCTTGATTATTTCCATATTTAACATTGTTAATCGCATTTTTTACTAAACCCAAAACCAAACTGGATCGCATCACATCTAGATCTTCATTCAACGGGTTTTTCAAGCCCACTCGATCATTAGAAGCGCGCA
>JAYTTH010000489.1:0-12498 GCA_043745515.1 Pseudobdellovibrionaceae bacterium
ATGGCCGCTTTTAGCACATTGCTCGGAATTGCTTCAAATGAAAAGCCGCTAACTATGTGTAACTTGGTCGAACCTTAGCCAACCGTATAGGCATATAAAACTATTAAAGGAGATTTTGTGAAACTATCTATCAATGTTATTAAAGTGGTCTTGGCGTCGACCTTGGCTTTCAATATGGTTCTGGCTCAGGAAACAAACTCAGCAGACCTTCAAAAGGCAAAATATGAAGAAATTGCTACAGCTTATTCAAGTTTGAAAAGTGACATGACTGAATACAAAGCATTGTCTGAAGCTTTAGCAACAGCTAAAAAATCAGCTGCCGGTTATACTGTAGATATCGAAGTTGGCGGAAACTTAACCAAAGCGGGCACTTTATTTGGTTTAGGAGCTGGTGGAGTACGTTATTATCAAGAGGTTACCAAGCAAGTAGGCCGATTTGCAACAAAAGGTAAGCGTCCAACAGAAATCGTGATTGTTATTGCTGGTGTTACATTAATTGGTGGAATAGTTGCTTTGAGCGACGGTCACAAGGCTCTTGATATCTCTGAAGCTAATCGTGCATCTGCCCTTGCCAACATGACTTTGAAAGAAGCGGAAATGGAAACTAAACGTTCGGAAATTAAAATCTTGGCTCAAAACCAAGGCGCGATCGTTACTGAAAATATCGTCTCTTTCAAAAATGCTCCAGCAGGAATGCAAGTTTTTGGATCAGCTGGTAACATCGTTAGTTTGAAGTAATTAACTGCCTTTCACAATTTAAGTGAATGGAACCCCAATTAAATGAAATTTAATTGGGGTTTTTATTTTCGGCAGCCAGAATTCTGGTGAACATGTCTAGTTTTTCTTTTTTGATTTTTTGAAGCTCCGCAGAGTTTACATCATACTTAGTCCCTTGCCTGTCTAGAAGCTTAAGGTACTCATTAAAGCTTTCGTCTGCCCGTTCTTGGGGTGTCATTTTACGTCGCGCGTTCACGTTTTCCAATCGACTCAGGCGTGCCTTAAACTGTTCTACGGCCTCTGCGTCTCTGGCCTCTTTAATTTCGATCAATGCTTGTGGGCCAACTGTCGCTATAAAAAAAGTTGAAAAAATGGCCGTGTAGGTCCAACGGGCAAAAGACCAAGTTCGCTTTCTAGACAGCAATGGTTTCGCCTCGTCACTAACCGCCCGCTGTGCAGCCGTCAGGCCTTCTTTGCGTGCGATGGCCATTTGATCGCGAGATATTTTGAATTTAAGCATTGGCCTAAGCCTGGCAAATACGGCGGCAGCAGCTCTATAAAGCTGTCCCATGACGTGGGATCAATCTCCATCCCCAAATACAATTTGGAACCGACCGTAGCCCCCCATAGCGCGGTAAAAATAGCCGTGTCTACCCAGGCCGCATTTTCGGATAGAAACGCAGTGAACCTCTTCTTCAAACTGGGGTCTTTAAGAATAACTCCAAAAGTTTCTTCCATGGACTCGTTAAAAAGAGCCATTTCAATTCGTTCTTGGATAAAAGCATCATCGATTTTATTAAAGGTCTCGGATAGGTTTTGGGTTCTATACAAATTTCGCCAAAACCCGGTTGGCCTGTGAACAATACGGTAAATCTGAACCATCAGCTCGGGAAATCTAAGTCCCGAAATCGCGATATCTTTGTTTTTTCCAAACAGAGCATGTAGCCCCTTATGAAGGGCTGATTCCGAAGTGTATTTTCTAATTGTTGTCTGTAGCCTCTTTAAATCTTTTGCCGGCAAATCTTCCAACTTAGCCTGGAAATCCAATCCTCGGTAGTTTTGGTCGGCGGACAAGGCTTCGATCATAGCTAAGAAATGCTCTGGTGTTTCAGTAGCTGCCCGAATATCATCGTTTGTCATCTTGCCTTTTTTAATCAGGGCTTGCCTGTAAGATTGAAATACTAATGGATTAAATACCTTGCGCTTGGACGCATAGAACGCAAAGCATGAATTGCTAGGGCCTAGCAAAGACGAAAAATCAGATTGCCCAGTGATGTCCAGTGACAATGGCCACGGAAAAAATGACGAAAACGCGACAAGAAATATCGTCGAAATAGGAAGACTTTTTAAAAATTTCACGGACTCTTATTCGGCATAAAAGCCTTAGAAATCAAGGTCGCCAGGACCTTTGTCTATCGATAAAAATTTTTACAAGATAGAACTTTGACCCAATACCAATCTGGACGAATGTTGTGCTCTAGGTATTGTGGTTCCGCTGCTGTTTTGCCCGCAGCTTCTGGCTTGAAACCCAAAACCTGACGTCCTTTCGCAGAGTCCGCGACCAGCATTGCCGGATCCCCTTCGCGATGAGGATACTCAATTTAAGGGACCTTTTGGCCTGTCAATTTCTCTGCGGCATTAATTACTTGGCGAACAGAAAAACTACTTTTACTGCCAAGATTGAAGGCTTCAAAAATAACATCATGAATTGAAGTTGGCTTTTGACGTAACCATTCCGTTGTTAAATATGAGCACGCGCCAAATCCGTGGCGTGAATATAGTCCCGAACAGTTGTACCATCTGGCGTTGGGTAATCTGTACCGAAAACTTTGATGGGTTGCCGTGATCGAATCGCTTGTAAAACTAACGGAATCAGGTGCGTTTCTCGTTCATGCCATTCACCGACGCGTAGCTCTTCTTCGGCACCTTACGCATTAGGACTAGGGCATATAAAAGCTGTCTCTGCTATCCTCGCCGGGATTTTTCATAAAGGTCAATTGTCCGATATCGAATCAAATTTTTAACTAGCTTTGATTATCCATTCTATAAATTGGACACCGATACCACTACTGGATGATCTATTTTCACCGGCTCGAATCCAAACCACGCGGCCATCTAATTGCAATTTTTTATTGGTGTCAGGGTTCACCTGTTGGGGCAAATTTACTTTTAAGTTATGGCCCACCCGAAGGTGAATACCTTTATATTCAATAAAAGCACCACTTACTGAATAGTTTTTCATTCGGCTAGGAATTAACAGTCCTGTTTCCATCACGACCATTCGCACCGGCTCGTCGGTTAGAAATCGAGGGAACCGATGAATATCAGAACTAGCAGAAGGCCCAGTCATTTGTCCTGCAATATTTTTCAATATCTCATCGCTCAGAGGCAACTGTAGTGTGATAATATTCCCCATCGATGCCACTAAACGATAAGCATGGATTGAGATTTGTTGGGTTAAAACAACAAATTGCGAATAGGGATTTTGCTTAGCAAAGGGAACCAACCATCGCAATTGCCTTTCGTTTACACACTCACAAGCATAAAGCACAAAATCAAAACGATCTGTTTTGTATTCGGAAGTGACGTCTCTTAGATAAACCTTACTAATGGTTTCAAAATTAAAAAGCTCTAAAAACTGATCGGGAAAATGTTTTCCTCGCTCGACTTCAACTACCAATGCATTTTTCTGTGCCATACCTCACTATCGCCAAAATTTGAACAGAACTTTATCAATAAAATCGTCCCATATTGAGTCACACCAATTCACACACACTAATTCGAAGGTAACTTAAATGGGAAAAATGGAATGTGTACCCTTACCCTTTCTAATATCAAATATTGGTTCGAACCATTTATACTGTAGGGCCTAGTGACAAAATATTTATAAATTACTAAATCGATACGTACAAATCGTAAAATTATATGCGTAACTCTATTGGGGATCGCAAAATCTATAGCCAGCCATTAGTTTATTTCTATATTTTTTTTCCCAAAAAAAAGCCGTCATTCCGTTTGCCGTTTGGCCATCGCACAAAGCCGTCACATTTCCTTTTCCGGTGGGAATCAAACCACACAAAGTTGCTCGCCAAGTAACATACTCAACGATTGTGTCCGATTTAATCTTCAAAAGCCTGCCGGTTTTATTCATTTTTTTAATTAGAGCCAAGCATTTGGCGTTATCGCTTGCATCGGCAAGGCAAAAACTTTGAAAAAATATCAGCATGATAACGAGAATTAAGTATGTGTTTTTCATGTTTGTAATCCGTTTGAAAATCTGACCCGACTACAGTTTAATGACCCAAATATTTATTTTCAATATATTTGAATTAGAAATGAAGAGAACCGATCATCCAATGACTTATCAAAAAGGGTATTTAAATTGGTGCGCCAACCCGAATACGGGACGAACTATGCGTACTTTGTTGATTTCATTGAGGTTTGTCTCTCCGCTAAGCTTCTGAATTCAGAAGAAATCGGTAGGCTTTACCTAAAAGAGAAGCTTTCCCTCAATCAAATCGCATCCAAATTTAAGGTTTCAAGATTCGTCATCAGATCTCGACTTCGTAGCCTTGGAATTGATATCGACGCCGCAAAGCCGGTATCAACGAATCCTGAAAACTACCGCTACAATACTCCGCCCTATGGTTTTCAGGTTCGAGAAGGAAAACTACTTCCGAACCGACTAGAAATGAAAATTTGTCGCCTCGTTATTGAATTGATCCAGCGCGAAGGTCGCACGCACAGCGATGTCGCAAGAGAACTCATTAGACGAGGATTAAAAAGTCGCACCGGAAAAGTGAAATGGGACAGTAAAACAATTTTTAACATTTATAAACGATGGAAAGATAAACTTTAGCAAAGGACAATAAAATGAATGATCTAATTAGTACCGCTATTTTAATCGCTGCGATTTTTGGAGGTACTATTGCCGCTGATCGAATCTTTGTTTCAATTCGAAGAGCGGCGCTCCAGAAATCGGCGCAAGGACTTCCAAACCTCGCCCCCTTCGCGCGTCATCTAAAGAAGAAAGACAGCAGATAATATATAGATCAAGTCTTATAGGAATTTGGCAATTATTTCTGGTGAATGTGAGCTTAGAAAACTGGAGCTCTTTCATATTTAGGTCAAGACTAATGCCGTCTTATTTGTTAAAAGCAATTAAGGGGGATCAGTGAGATTACGACCAACAGAGTTATCAGACCTTGATGCAGTTACTGAGTTAATTCACCGTTGCTCGAAGCAATTTATTCTACCAAATTTTTCCGAAGAAGGTGTTCGCGAGTACATGAGTTCACATTCAAGGGAAAAAATGAAAGAACGTCTCGAGCAGTTTAGCTATCAAGTCTTGGAAGATGATTCTGGAAAGATCATCGGAGTTGTTGGCATGCAGCGCCCTTCTCACCTTTATCATCTGCATGTGGCACCAGAGTTTCATAGTAAAGGCATAGGTCGTAAACTTTGGGAAGCTGCAAAAAATATCACCCTTAAAACCGAACAGCCAACAAAGTTCACGGTCAATTCTTCGACCTATGCAGTTACTTTTTACGAAAAGCTAGGTTTTGTTTCCGCAGGGGCAAAAACTAAAAACGGCGTTACCTACGTTCCGATGGAAATGAAAATCTGAGCTGCTACTTTCCGGAAATAAATTCACAACTTTTCTAAAATTTTCCTAAGGAATACCGGCTGTTGTTTCGATTCGGTTTGTGGCGTATTGCTGTTTTTTTAAAAAGATTCAGGAATGCTCAGTAAGATCGACCAAGCTCGCGGTTCGATAAACGGTTTTATTTAGACATATCTTCAAAAACCGAAAGCATCCGCCTAATCCGCCGTTTCTTTATATCAAACCTACTATCAGAAAGCCGTTCATTGATATCAACTGGGTTAATTCCAGGCGCTAAAAACTTAAGAGATAATTCAATTTGGTCTTCCAAAACATAAAAGGCGAAAGTATCTGCAAGATCCTCTCCCATTGAATAAGAGCCATACGGAGAAATAAAATCGCTTTGTTCCCATTTCTTGTAAAGCAAGACAGCTTGGTCTAAATCTAAGAGTAAGCCCCCACAAAAATAATAACAAAGCTCAAAATCTGGTTTTTTATAAGGCCATTTTACATCGATGACATAATTAATGAGGTGAGCTGTTTCATGAGCAAAAACAAAAGGTAAAATGTCCGCAGGTAGCCCACTTTTCATTACATACTTCGGTAACAATTTTTCATTAACAAATTTAAAATTGAGTCTCTCTTTAAGGGTAAAGGCATCATCCATTGATTGGTTCAGCAATCTTGGATGAAGAATAATTACCCAGCCTTTTTCAAATGGTTTTTGCTCATTGCGATCAAAAAGCGATAGAACACTGGCGTTACTATACAAAGAAGGATCGATTAAAATTCTTTTAAATCCACAAAATGCTTGGTTAACAGGGGTGGGCAAAACTCGATATGCTTTTTCGATGGCATTTACATATTGGGCATTTGGTAAATCCGTGCATTTTCTACTAGCCTCGATGCTCGCTTTACTAGTCTCAAGTAACGCGCTATCGGAAATACAAATTCTATCTTTTAGCGAAGCTAGGCAATCACCTCTGATCAGAGTGTCGTTCCCTTGAGCGAGACAAGAGGCTTGAAAAAAAAGATTGAAGAAAACAAATTTCAATAAACTATCTGCCATAGAGAGCTCGGTTTTATCGCTGTATTTTGAGTTGGTCAATCGAACCTTTTACAATCGAGTGCTTCAATCTAAAAATATCTTCGTAATTGTAGGAAGAATTCAAAAAAGAACACCAAAAAGGGCTTCGAGCAAATTGAGAAATGGAATATCTTTTTAAGCCGCCTCAGCATCCATATCCCAGTCGGCAAAAGCAAGCACCGCCGGGTGGACCTTGAGAGCCCTCCCTAGCACTTTAGCCCGGTCAATACCCATCACGATACGATCATGCTCCAGGGAAGAAATCGTGGCCAGCTTAAGCCCCGATTTCTGCGCAAGCTCCGCCTGAGTATAACCTTGCAGTTCACGATAAATTTTTAGTGCTTTACCAGGAGTCAATTTTCCATATTTCTTTGCAACTACGAACTCACTATCCAGAATTTCGCGTACGTTTCTTCCTAGAGCCATATTATTTTCTCCTATAATCATGAGGTGTGATTTTTAAAAAAAGGATTTTCACGGCGCCACCTTTGACAACGCAAATAACTCGCCACTGGTCACTGAGTGATGAAGCCCTAGCCCCTTTCCACCCGCCCTTTAAAGCGTGATCCCAATATCCATTAATTTTTTGAACACCTTGTGGACCGTTGTGCTCGATCAGGTTTTTCCAAGCATCAAAAGAATCTCGAATGGCTTGGGGAGCCTTTTTGATTTCTTTTTCTGCTGACCTTGCTATTTCCACTATCCACATCACTTAAAGATAATATTACTTTTAGATAATATCAAGATTGACCTTAAAAACGAATATAAAGCTCAAATCCATAACTTCGTAAGAAACTGAAATAACTAATTATTTTTAAAAAGAAGGGCCCGAAACTTCTCGAAGCAATAGGCATTAGTGGTTCGTACCGAGTATAAATTGGTGCGCCCGGAGAGATTCGAACTCCCGACCAATCGGTTCGAAGCCGATTACTCTATCCAGCTGAGCTACGGACGCATTTGAATCAGTAAGTCGGCACTATACTTACAGTTTGGATACCTGTAAACGCAAAAATTCTACAAATCTGCCAAAAATTTCGGCCGCGAAGGCTCTTGAATCCCCTAGGCGTTGACTTTTTGCGATAAAAAGGACTCTAATCCCCGCATTCCTATGCAAATGATTTTTAAACAAACCCCCCGGTTTATTGTAGCCGAAAAACCCTATGGTCTGACCACCCACAAAGTGGATGATTTTAAAGATGGCTTTAAGGAATTTTTAGAGCAAAAAACAGGTTTAGATTTGGCCATTGTTTCTCGGCTGGACGCCACTACCTCTGGCTTAATTTTATTTCCGCTCAAACAACATGCCGCTGAAATTAATGGGCTCTGGCTGACAGATAGCTGCGTAAAAACATATCTATTCGTAACCGACAAACCATTCCGAGACGTATCCACAGTTATTGACGTTCATTCCTTTATTGAACAAAAAGGCTCAGAAAAAATTTGGACCAGTGACCGTCATAAAACACCAAACGCGATTTCTGAATTTAAATACCTCAAAACTATAGAAACGCGATCAGGACAACGTTTTATTTGGCAGGCTAAAATTAAAACCGGGAAAACCCATCAAATTCGACTTCACGCAAAAGATTTGGGCATTTCTATTCTAGGGGACACTAAATATGGAGGCTCGCCGTATTTTCGACTTTGCCTTCACTGCGTTGAAATCCAAATATCAGACGAAGTGTATTCTTCACTTTCCCCATTTGATTCCTTAGCCGAGGACTATTTCCCATTGATCTCAGAATTTGAGCAAAGAAGCCGACTTTATTCTATTAAACCAGAAGAGTGTTTTCGCTGGCTGCATGAAAAGGTTTGCAATGGATTATTAGATCAATATGGATCTGAACTATTTTTCTATGTTTATTTGGGATCTGAAGCCCCGACTGCTTATTTATTTCCGATTGAAACCTTAGAAAAAGCGAAAGACTTAACTCTTTGGATTTCTAGTTTTTTCAATAAGTCCGTTTTTTTAAAACCAATGTATGATCGCGGAAAAACACCTAGTAAAAATGAATTATATTATTTTGATTCAGCAAAAAAAACGTGGGTTGATGAATTTTCAAGTTACAGTTGGTCAGCTTTTGAAAACGATTTGAAGTTTCAATTAAAAAGTCATCAGGGCCAATCGCCTGGGCTTTTTTTGGATCAAAGAGAAAATAGAAAATGGGTTCAGGATAATTCTGAAACCAAGGCCGTATTAAATTTATTCTCATATACAGGCGGCTTCAGCGTCTCTGCCGCAAAAGGAAAGGCAAGCGAAGTCACAACCGTAGATTTAAGCCGCAACTTTATCGAATGGTCTAAAGAAAATTTTCTTTTAAATAATTTGCCGATAGCTGATACGTCTCAATTTTGGGTTGCCGATACGTTTCATTTTTTAAAAGGCGCACAGAACAAAAATAGAACTTGGGATTTAATAATTTGCGATCCTCCTACATTTGGCAGGTCAGACAAGGGCACTTTTCAAATTGAAAAAGATTTCGATTTCCTTATCCACGCCTGTTATCAATGCTTGAATTTTGATGGAACTATACTGTTTTCAACTAATTTTGAAAAATGGAATCCGGAAGACGTTTATAGACGCATTCACAAAGCGTTAACTGTGAAAAAACTCAAATTTTCCTTAGAAAAGACTCCCTACCAAAGTCTAGATTTCGATTTCCCAAATCAAAATGGAAAAATGAAGTCTTTATTAATCAGAAAAACTCATTAAACTTAAAATTACCTTAAAGCATCTAGATGAGTCAGTGGAAGGCCAAGGGAATGGGAATTCCACCCTCGTTTAGTATGCGGATTTATTTCACCAAGAAAACTAATACAACTTTGAAAGCTCCATTGAATATTTGCCCGGTGCATAGTTGACCAAACGTTCGTCTTTCATTTTTTGATATTTAGAATTGCCATTGGAAGCACTTGCAAAAGGAAATATCGCTATTCCTCCTCGCGGAGTGAATTCACCTACAACTTCTAAATAGTTCGGACCAACTAGTTTTACTAAATCATCGCAAATGGTTTGCACGCAATCTTCGTGAAAATCTCCGTGATTGCGAAAACTAAATAAGTAAAGCTTTAAAGATTTACTTTCGATCATTTTTCTATCAGCTATATAGTTAATAAAAATTTTTGCAAAATCAGGCTGACCAGTCTTAGGGCACAAGGACGTGAATTCGGTGCATATGAATGTCGTCCAAGCCACTTTACCAGGGTTTTTGTTATCAAAGGCTTCGAGCAGGTTCGGGCTATATTCAGCCGAGTATTCAGTTTTTGCATTGCCTAATTTAAATTTTCTTAACTCTTTAATTCTAGGTTTACTGATATTTCTACTCATTTTTCTAGTCCTTTAGTTTTTGTCTATTTTTTTAAAAGTTATCAACAATCCGAACTACGCTTGACGATTAAAAAATTCTTTTATCTGGTCTGCCGATGAATCCAAAGTTCTCATCACATAGTGCGCTCGTAAAATTTCCTTTTGGATTGCAGTCATCTCGGACGTTTTCCCCAATTGCTTTCGTCTTTGTGAAATATGATAGAGGCTGATCGCGGCCGCTACAGAAATATTAAAACTTTGAACAAAGCCGTACATAGGAATTTTAATTCTATAATCTGCGCTGGATTTCATCAGATCAGAAACGCCTTCTTTTTCATTACCCATCACTAAAGCCACTGGCCCCGAAAAATCTATCTCATCAATTGATATATTTGCATCAAGCGAAGTCACAATTAGTTTTCTTTTTTCTGATTTCAAGTGCTGAATCGCAGTCTCGCTAGACTTCCACTTTCTTTCTTCAATCCATTTTTCGGCGCCCCGAGTTACTCGCTGGGAATTTTTAAATTTCTCGTCTCGCTCAATCACATGAAAGGGTGTAAATCCGAATGCTTCGGCACTGCGAACGACGGCTGAAATATTGCCGCGATCATAGATACCTTCGCACACAGTTGCGACTTCAAAGGTTCGATGCTCTAACACTTCGTCGAATCGCTTTTGCCGTTCAGGGGTGATTTGTGACAATAGCAAATCCAAAACCAATTTGTAATTTACTTTTAACTCTGAAGTGATTTCAATTTCTTCGGAATACGGAAACATTAAACATTCAATACGCTGGGATTTTTGGCCAAATCACGAGTGATATTTTTTTGATGAGCTTCTAAAGTGCCACCCCCAATTTCAAGCAGTTTGGCATCTCGCCATAGGCGTTCAACCACATATTCGCCCACATACCCATAGCCGCCTAAAACCTGGATGGCCCGATCAGCTACGTTTTTACTCATCGTCGTCGCTACCAATTTAACACCGTCACTATCCAATCGATTGCCTTCTTTATTTAAATCTAAGTTTCGAGCTGTTTCGTAAACATAGGCTTTTGCGGCTCTATATTCGGCATAAGAATCACCAATGTGTTTTTGAATCTGACCAAAAAAGTTCAATGATTTGCCAAAAGCTTCGCGATCCATTGCGTATTTATTCATGATTTGAATACTTCGACGTGCAATTCCCAATGCCATCGCCGCTAAAGTCAGTCGTTCGATTTCTAAATTTTTCATCATGTGGATCATGGAATCGCCTTCATGCCCGATTAAATTGGCAGCCGGGACTTCACAATTTTCAAAAACAAGTTCGGCGGTGTTAGAGGCTCGCATCCCTAATTTGTCTTTAATTTTCTGGCCGACATAAAATCCTTTTGATGATTTTTCAACGATAAAACTAGAAATCGAAGGCCGACCATTTTTTTCGCCGGTTTTGGCGTAGACCAATACTAAATCACAGGGTGTTTTGTTTTCATCGATTGTCCCGTTGGTAATCCACATTTTACGGCCATTGATAACGTATTTATCGCCCTTTTTTTCCGCGGTTGAGGTCATTCCTAAAACATCGGTTCCCACATGTGGCTCGGACATACCCATGGAGCCAATCCATTCCCCTGAACACACTTTCGGTAAGAATTTCTTTTTTTGCTCTTCAGACCCATTTTGAGCCAAATTATTTACTAGCAGCATTGAATGCGCTAAATAAGCCAAACAAAAACCTGGGTCTGAAGACGACAGTTCCTCATGTACAATGACAGCGGCCGTTGCATCCAATCCAGCGCCACCATAATCTTCGGGCACGGTAATTCCCATTAGTCCCAATTCAGCTGCTTTTTTAAAAAGGCCCAAATTGAAGTTTTCTTTACGGTCATACTCATGCGCCTGAGGCTCGACTTCAGTCTGAGTAAAGGAAGCTAGCGTTTCGCGCAACATTTTGTGCTCGTCTGTCGGATTATACAAATCGTAGCTTTTGTAGTGAGTCATAAGTAGCTCCTTGTAGGAATGACAATCTATACAAAGGCTAATGCGGAAAGTAAATCGCTAAAGCCAGATGCACTTTACGCCTTGCTTCAATGCCTAGAATCTCTTAGTCTGTGCCCATGAATAACGAACTTCCGACGACTATTCGTTGCAGTCATATCGCAATCGGCACCGAGCTGACCTCGGGCCAAACGCTGAACACAAACTCGCGTGTTCTTGCCGAGTATTTACAACAAGCCGGAGTTAAAAATCAGCTTCATATCGTAGTACCGGACGCCAATGATTTAATTTTAAAATCCTTTGATTTTGTGGCAGCAGAATCGGATTGGATCTTTGTCTACGGAGGTCTCGGCCCAACCACTGACGATTTCACTCGGAATGTGGTCAGCCAATGGTGTGAAAAGCGATTGGTGCTGGATGACGCCGTTTGGCTTCATATTCAAAATCTTTTGAGTGGTCGCGGCTACCCGGTGCGCGAGTTTCAAAAGCAGCAGGCGTTGTTTCCTGTAGACGCTAAAATTATGGAAAATCTTAGGGGCACGGCTCATGGATTTCACGTTCAGGCTAAGGGAAAAGAAATTTTTGTTTTACCTGGTCCCCCAAAGGAAATTCAGAGTATTTTTGAAACCTATTTGAAATCTTGGATCGATACGCATTCCTTAACGGCAGATTCGCAAATCACAGAAATTTGGAACACCATGGGACTAGGTGAAAGTGAAGTTGCTTTTCAAATAGAGAATTTAATCAAAGATTACAAAGTGGTCGTTGGCTATCGTGTTCATTTGCCTTATGTTGAGGTAAAAAT
>JAYTTH010000490.1:0-3338 GCA_043745515.1 Pseudobdellovibrionaceae bacterium
GCGAATTCAACGCTCGAAGCGTTGGGCATAGTAGCAGAATCTGTCGGAACAAAAGAAGGCGCGCAACTAAGCTTGCAAAGCGTAGACAGTGCACTGGTATCTGTGAATGCGATTCGTGCGAATTTCGGCGCCATGCAGAATAGGCTTCAATCAACATCTAACAATTTGCTAGTATACGATGAAAATATGTCGGCAGCTAATTCTCGAATCAGAGATGCGGATGTAGCAGCAGAAAGTTCAGAGATGGTTCGAAACAACATATTAATGCAAGCAGGAACAGCCGTTTTAGGTCAAGCAAATCAAATAAATCAGTTAGCATTAAAATTACTAAGCTAGTCAGAATAAAACTGACTGGTTTAGATTGTAAAAAAATAATGTCCTAGCGATAGGACTATCGACAAATCGATGCATCCATGTAGCGACGACAGGCTTCAATAACTTGAGGTTTCTTATCTGGATCAATCATTTCAACGGCGTGTATGGCGGCTGAACGATAGCCAGATGTCGAAAAAAATGAGTCGACAATTTTAGATTGAAGTGCCGGTATCATTGGTTGGGCGCGTGATTTAAGTGCAATGGCAAGTTGGATTAAATCCATGACACCGCTTGAGTTTCCGCTTGCTGGAAGTTTAGCAAACGTACGCGCCATGGCTTCGATTGTTGAATCACGGATTCCTGATGGCTGATTTATGAAGATGTCTTTATAGGCAGTTAGGTAAGGCGCTTCATTGACAATCTGTCCATTCTTTTCCCCAAGTTTTAACAAAGTGAAAAGCGATTTATCTATCAGGCCCAATTCCTTTGGAGTCCATTTTGTAATGGATTTGAAATACGGTATGCTAATTTCAACAATGTGCTTCGAGCAGCAATCTTCAGCAGTGTTAATTTTTTCCGTCAAAATGTCTATGACTTCTAATCGATCCAAATCAATTTGAATAAGCGCGCGCAGTGCTTGAGCCTGTAAATCAGCGAATGTGTTTTTGGTAAATGAAATCACTACGGGCAAAGCCAGCTGAGCAGATTTATCAAAAGCGCTTAAAGTTTTAATAGCCTCTAAAACTAATTCATGGGCAAAAGTCCCGTCTTTTCCTTTTAAAAAATCAGCAAGAATTTTGATTGTATTGTTTTCTACTGGAACTTTACCAATGAATGCGATGGCCCTGAGCGCGTGCTTACACAGATCATCATTGTTTTTATTTTCTTCATTTTTTTGAACAATTTCCAGCATCAAAGGCAAACCTAAAACAGCTTTAGGGCCAATCTTAATAAAGGTTTCAATTATTTGTGGTCTCAAATCAATTCCGACACATTCTCGTTGATAACAGCGAGGAGGCACCCCCTTTTTGAAAAGCTCGACCAATTCTGGCATCGCTGAACTAGCCTGCGGTCCCATAGTTCCAAGCTTTACAATCGCTTTTTCAACTATTGCGCTATCTTTTGCTTTGAGTTCAGCGATTAGCTTACTAACCGTGGCTGCCAAGACTACTTCCGAAAAAACAGTTACAATAAGAAATAATTTTAAAAAAAATTGGCTATAAATGTGTTTGGTCATTTGTTCTATTTAATTAGAATTTATTTTAAAACGCTAGTTAAACCTGTGGATACAAGGCAGCCCAATAAATCTTGGGCTGAGGAAACCATGTCTCCAAGCTCAGCTATCTGTTCAGGACAAATATCAAGATTTTCGTCTGAACAAGAAAGTAATTCGACCAATTCCACTTGTTTAATTCGAATTTTTTCCAACAATTTTGATTCACGGGCGATTAGGACTTTCGTGATAACATGAATCAAATCTGGATGGGATTTAAATAAGGTCCTCCTGCGAGCGCCTTTTCCTGCAACCTGAATCACTTCGTATTTTAAAAGATCTTTTATGGCCAGGCTCACAAGGGCCTTTGATACGCGTAAACGTTTTACTAAAGTAGTTGCATCAATCGGATCCCGAGATAAAAAAATCGTGGACCAAATTTGACCGTGAACTTTTTTAAAGCCCCAATAAACAATAAAATCACCAATTAATGAGCATAGGTCAGCCATGGGTTTAGGAACACGATGATTTTCATGAACTAAAAGTCCATTGTGAAAGCGATGGGACATAAGCGTCGACCTCTAATTAGGTTATACAGACCTTATGGTCGAAGACTAGGGTTTTTTGATATAATTGTAAAAACCCAAGAGTCCCAGTGCCGCAGCCAGTACGAAGAGAATAAAGCTCAAAGTTGGCAAGCCTACGATGAGATCGCCTTGAGGCTTTGAAGCGAAAATAATAGAGGCGCTCAGTATTAACGATGCTGTGATAATACCCAAAAATAGGAGGTTAAACGAGGTTTCAAATGACTTTTTAAGGTCTTGTAGTTCGACAAATTGAAACTTGAAATGGTGCTCGGGGCTGTTAAGCTTTTTAATTAAAAAATGCAGCTGCCGAGGCAAGTTGTTAAGAAAATTTTTTGACTCCCGGGCCATTTGCCCCAGATCGTGGGCAATTTTTTCTGGGCTAAGCTGGTGCTGGATCAATTCACTGGCAAACTCTATAGCATACTGTAGAAAATCAAATTCCTTGAGAATTTTTCGGCCCATACCTTCAATTGAAACGATGGACTTGAAAAACATCATCAATTCGGATGGCACCACAAGTTTATTTTTGGAAGCGATACTGGCAGATGACATTAAAAGTTTACCCAAATTCACATTTTTTAAAGTCAATCCATAGTAAGGCGCAATAAGTTCACGTAACTCTTTGGCAAATAAATCGATATTCACTTGATCGGTGAAAGGAGCTAAATCTACATATTCGTAGGCCAAGCGTTCATAGTCTTCTTTTGACAAGGCATAGAGCATATTAGCAATCGATGACTGTGTTTTGGAATTAAGGCGCCCAACGACGCCGAAATCAATTAAACCAATTGAATTGTGTGGAAATATAAAAAAATTTCCCGCATGTAAATCACCATGAAAAAGACCATCAAAAAAAACCATTTTTAAATAGGCACGAAGACCCTTTTTTATAATTTCATGGGCATCTACATCATTTTGATTTAATGCGCTTTCATCCGAAAGGGGAATTCCTTTTAGCTTTTCCATCACCAGGACGCGCTCAGTAGTCAAGTTTTGAAAAACTTTCGGAATAATGATATCCGGCTGTTTTTGAAAATTGGCAGTAAATCGTCTGATATTATTTGATTCAACAATAAAATTTGTCTCTAGTTCTAGAGTTTTGAAATATTCATCGACTATTGATTTAGGATTGAAGGCCCTAGATTCTGGAATGTATTTTATCAAAAGATCAGCCAGAAAATATAAGACGCCAAGATCATCGTTTATAATTTCAATAATACCCG
>JAYTTH010000491.1:0-3338 GCA_043745515.1 Pseudobdellovibrionaceae bacterium
GATTAACTGGGGTTCTACTTTAGGCCCAACCTAAAGCTCTGACACGAAGGCGGAATAACCAGTAAAGGAGAGACACATGGCTCAAGTTACCATGAAAGAGATGCTAGACGCAGGGGTGCACTTCGGTCACCAAACACAGCGTTGGAACCCAAAAATGAAGAATTATGTATACACTGCTCGCGGTGGTATTCACATAATCGACCTTCAAAAAACAGTCGTAAAAGCCAATAAAGCTGCTGAATTCGTCAAGGATGTAGCTGCTAATGGCGGACGTATTATTTTTGTTGGTACTAAAAAACAGGCTGTAGAGCCTATTCAAGAAGCGGCTTTCCGTTCAGGCCAATTTTTCGTTACTAAACGATGGTTGGGTGGAATGATGACGAATTTTGAAACAATCAAATCGTCGATTGATCGCCTTAAGCGCATTGATCAAATGAAAGAAAAAGGGGAATTCAATTATTTCTCTAAAAAAGAACGCGCTAAAATTGAAAAAGAATACTTAAAATTATCTGAGTATCTAAATGGTATTAAGGATATGAAAGAAAAACCAGCGGCAATGTTCGTAGTAGATTTGCCTAAAGAACACATTGCAGTTGCTGAAGCAAAAACATTGAAAATACCAGTAATCGCTATTGCAGATACCAACTCAGATCCTGAATCAGTTGAATTTCCTATTCCAGGAAACGACGACGCTATCCGTTCTATCAAATTATTTTCTACTTTGATTGCTGATTCTTACATTGAGGGCGCTAAGCTTTGGGAACAAAAGCTACGCACAATGACTGACAAACAATCAGATGCTCCAGAAAAAACAGAGCGCACTGAAAAAGACACTCCTCGCCCACGCAAACCACGACCGGGCGATCGCAATGCGGCTCCGACTGGTGATCGCAAAGGTGCTGCTGATGCTGCTAAAAAAGCAACAGGACCTGAAGTTGTTAAAGTCACCAAGCAAAGAAAACTCGTTGCTGCTGGTCTAGCAGACGAAGTTGAAATTCAAGCTGAGCTTGAAACACCTGAAGAAGAAAAAGATACACAAGAATAATTCATAAAGCGGAGACCTCTCCGCTTTTTTTTCAAATATTTATATAGTCAGGAGTCGTTATGTCTATTTCAGCCTCAATGGTTAAAGAGTTACGAGAAAAAACAAATGCCGGTATGATGGATTGCAAGAAAGCCTTAGAAGAAGCTAAAGGCGATTTTGAAGCTGCAATAGAATGGCTGCGAGTAAAAGGCTTGTCATCAGCTGCTAAAAAATCAGATCGTATTGCTGCTGAAGGTTCTGTTTACACAGAAACAAATGGAAAAGTGGGAGTTGTTGTCGAAGTGAATTCAGAAACAGATTTTGTTGCCCGCAATGAAAACTTTAAAGATTTCGTTAAAAACATCGCTGCTCACGTTGCAGAAAATAACGAGCAGGTTCATATCCTAGAGCAAATGTATTCAAAAAATAAATCTGTTAAAATTGGGGATCTTCTAAAAGAAACGATCGCAAAAATCGGTGAAAACGTTGTGGTCCGACGTGGTGAAAAATACGTTGCTACGGCAAACAGTTATGTTCACACTTACACTCATGGCGAAGGTAAAATTGGTGTCTTGATTGAAGTCGTGTCTGAAAATCCGGCGCACGTTCAATCTGCTGAATTGAAAACATTCGCTCAAGACGTTTGTTTGCATATTGCAGCGATGAATCCGATGGCTTTATCTCAAGATCAAATGAAACCAGAAGTGGTCGCTAAAGAGAAAGAAATTCTAAAGGCTAAAAATCTTGAACAAGGTAAAAAAGCTGAGATGATCGACAAGATAGTCGAAGGTCAAATTCGCAAGTTTTTGGCTGAAAATTGTTTGTTAGAACAACAATTTGTTAAAAATCCTGATGTTAAAATTGCTGATTACGCTAAAGAGACTGGCAAAAAATTAAGTACAACAGTGACAGTTAAGCGCTTTGTTCGGTACGAATTAGGTGCCGGTATCGAGAAAAAATCTACAGATTTTGCAGCCGAAGTAGCTGCACAAGTTAAGGGACATTAGATTGAAAGAGCCTGTTTATAAGCGCGTATTATTAAAGCTCTCTGGTGAGGCCCTGGCGGGAAAAGCCGGGACGGGAATTAATACGACCGTACTTAAGCAAATCGCAGAGGACGTTGCCTTGGCCTATAAACTAGGTGTCCAAATTGGTTTAGTCATTGGTGGTGGCAACATTTTTCGAGGCGTTGCCGCCAGTGCTGAAGGTATGGACCGAGCTAGTTCTGATTACATGGGAATGCTTGCAACCATGATCAATGCATTGGCTCTTCAAGATGCGCTTGAAAACGCTGGGGTTCCAACGCGGGTACAAAGCGCGATAGCCATGGCTGAAATTGCGGAACCTTATATCCGCAGACGCGCTATTCGGCATCTGGAAAAAGGCCGTTTAGTTATTTTTGGCGCAGGTACCGGAAATCCTTATTTTACAACCGATACCGCAGCGTCTTTACGCGCGATGGAAATCAATGCGCAGATAATAATGAAGGCCACGAAGGTAGATGGAATTTACGATAAAGATCCTATGAAGCATTCGGATGCAAAAAAATACGATCGCATAAGTTATATTGATGTTTTGAATCAAGGCCTTCAGGTTATGGATTCCACAGCGATTAGTTTGTGTATGGATAATAAATTACCGATATTAACATTCGATTTAATGAAAGCTGGAAATATTTTAAAAGCGGTCAGCGGCGAAGAAATCGGAACAATTGTTCAGTAATTGACTCAAATGCAAGGTTCGGCGAATGCTGAATTTTTGGGAGGTATAGAATGATACAAAATGTAAAAAAAGCGACTCAAGACAAAATGGACAAAGCTATTAAAGCTTTTGATGATGAATTAAAAAAAGTTAGAACCGGCCGCGCGCAAGTGTCTATGCTGGATAATGTGCGTGTAAATTATTATGGCTCATTTGTTCCTTTGTCACAGGTGGCTTCTATTTCCACTCCAGACGCGCGATCATTTATGATTGCTCCTTGGGAAACTGCTATATTGAAGGAAATAGAACAATCACTGGTAAAAAGTGATCTGGGTATGGCTCCAATGAACGATGGCAAAGTAATTCGATTGAAAGTTCCTGATTTGAATGAAGAGCGACGAAAAGAACTAGTAAAACAAGTAAAAAAAATCGCTGAAGATATGCGCGTCGCTGTTCGTATGGCTCGTCGTGAAGCAAATGATGAAGTTAAAAAGGCGCACAAAGATAAAATTATATCTGAAGACGAATCAAAAAAATCTGAAACTGAAATTCAAAAAATGACAGATGATTATATTAAAAAAATCGACACTGTCGCCGGCGAAAAAGAAAAGTC
>JAYTTH010000492.1:0-12476 GCA_043745515.1 Pseudobdellovibrionaceae bacterium
TTTCAAATCTTGAATTCACAACCAGTGGATCTGGCTTCCACCGATTCATAGGTCTTTCATTGTCAGGCGGAAAAAACGATAAAGCATGCATCGCTGTTATCGAATATTTCCCAAAATACCATAAGATATTTCTTACTAAAATTTATGATAAAATTACAGGTGAGCCCTCTTATTCGGCGGACCAGCGAATTAACGATATACTTAGTTCTTACAAAGACTCCATCGAATCGATAGCCGTAGACGCCCCCTTTCAGTTGCCATTGTGTTTAGATTGCAAGTTAGTATGCCCAGGCTATGAAGAATGCGGCGAAGAACATGTAGCCTGGATGCGAAAGCAAATTCAGAAAAAACAAAAAAAGAAGAAAGTTAAAAAAGCGTTTACGCCCTACACTCAAAAATCAGTCGAATTTATTGTTAACGATGATTTGGAAGAAAATTTTCAACTTTCTCATTCTTTAGGTGCCAATTTAGCGCCACTGGTGGCTCGTTGTGTGTTTCTGAAACGCCGGTTTTCAGAAGCCAAGTGGATCGAAGTGTTTCCAAAGCTTTCGATTTGGCGCATAGGGCGTTCAATGAATGTTTCGAAATCAGATTTACGCTTCCATCGCCATGCCGTTTCTGGAAACGAAGTCAGGGAAACAATTTTAGAAGAGTTGGTCGAACACAAGCTGGCTTTTGTCTATGATCAAGATAAGAAAATTATGGTTCATAACAATCATGCCTTTGAGGCTTTCATCTGCGCTTTGACTGGATTCTTGAAATATTTTGATCAAACCGAAGGCAGACCAAAAGATTTTCCAGCTAAAGAAAGTTGGATAGATTTTCCAAGCGAAAAAATTAAATGGGACAAGGTATAGGGTCAAATGAAATACTTACGATTATATATAGTTTTAGTGATCTTTATTGTTAGTCAGCAAATGCACGCAAAATCTTTGCTGTCAAAAGACGAAACAAAATGCGTAACGGCCATCCGGAAGCAATATCCAAAAATGGCAACTATTTCCGATATACGTGAAGAAGGTCGAAATCCAAGTGAAATGTTTGGACTGAGCTCCGAAATAGTTTTTATTAAAAAACAAAACCCTTGGGGCATTGCCTTTTCCAGGGGCTCAGGGGATTGTGCAGCCGGCTGTATTTTCAACGAAAACTATTTTTATACCTGCGACAAAAAAACTGGGCACATCGAAGCTATTGACGAATCCATTGTGACTAAAAGCAAAGCTGAAAATATTCAATTCTGGGCAATTCCCAGGCGATTTCCATCCATTGCATTCGCAAATTTGAAATCTCTGGTCGAGGCGGCTCATTCTGAAAAGTGGTGGATACGTGATCATGCATTGTATGTTTTATCTCAAACTTTAGATTCCAAACAAACTTCGATTTCATTCAGCGAAGACAGCAATAGTCATTTAAAAACTTTACAACAAGAAGCTCAGTCGCAAAAAGCCAGTGTACTGGGCGAAATAGAAAAACTAACCCACGATTCGGATAAGGATATTTCGAGGCAAGCCAAGAGCTGCGTTAAATATTTAAAAAATCTAGAAACGATCGATAAGCTCACTTATTTGGAAGGTGAAAAAAAAGACGACTGCAAACCCTATAAATTGGGCTGCAAACCAAAGTTTATATATTCGTTAGAAAGAACTAACTGTTTTAAATAATTGCAAAAATTATGCTTTTGTCTGTATTAACTAGTAAAATTTAGTAGCACTTTTCATCATCTTGTAAAAAATGATTAATACTTGCTTCTATCCCAACCGATTCCATTTTAGTGTCTACAAAAATCCGTTTGTAATTTTCTTTTAAAGTAGATTTCACTTCGGCCGGTTTGCAATCGATAATGGCTGACAATGTATCCAGTGTTTCACCCTGACCTTTAGCCGCTTCTGCTGATAATTTAACTTTATTGGTTTCAATAAATTCAGGCAGATTTTTAGCATGGTCAAAAACAGGAACTTGTTCGACACAATTGGAGGTGCCAGATGAAATACCAAAAGCCTGAGACGATGTAATATGATTCAGAGTCATAGAAAATAAAGGCTGTTCCTTAGGGGCAAAAACCATCGATCCAAAACCACATCCAGAAAACCCAAAGCGCCCATCACCACCTAATTGACTTTTTAACCCCTGGTTTTGAATTTTAGAAAATGAAATTTGCGCCATAAAGAAAATACTAAAATAGAGTAGGTAGACTTTCATTTTAAGCTCCTTTTGAATTTCAATTAGTAATGATCGTTTCTTCACTTTTAATTTTGGGCAACGGCCTAAAAAGGTTTTCAAGTCCTTCAACTTTCATCGGAGATTTATTTAATGTAGTGGCCCAAGTTTCAGGGGTCTCCATACAAAGAAAAATATTCCAGGCTGAATTTTGGCTTTTGAATTGATTTAATACAAATTGAAGCATTTGGGTGCGTAAATGCCAGTCGTAGCGCATTTTGCCGCTGTCAGAAGTGAACATTTCGGCTTGAGTGACCAACGAATCCATTCCAAATCTCTCGCGCATCATCAGTCTTTGCTCTGGTTGAAACCGCAAGGTACCTAAGGAAACGACTTTTACTTCATTAGGCGAAAATGTCTTGGTAATTTCTTGAACTAGATAGCTGTAATTTTCTTTCCAATTTTCATGGTAGATAATCGGATCAATGTGAAAGGCCAATTTAAAACCGGCTTTGACGACTTTTTTAGCGGCATCTAAGCGCTCTTCGAAGCGAGCGGTTCCATGTTCTTCAGAATTGATAATTTCGGGGGGATTGATTGACCAACTGACATGCACATTGTCCACCGGCCCCATATCTAAAAACTGATCGACTCGATCGGATTTCGTTTTAAATTCCAGGGTCCAATTTGGAAACTCTTTGAACAAGGGAATTAGTTCGCGCGAATACAGAGTCAATTCATCCATGCTTAGACTATCAATTATTTCACCAGTTCCCACGCGGTAGGGGTGCATGGGAAATGATTTCATCATGTCTAGCAACTCCGTTTTGGCAGTTTCGATATTGGAATAAATTTTCATAATCGGCGTATTCAAATAGCTCTGTAAATAACAATACGAACAATTCAAATTACACTGCGATCCTAAATTAAGAACATAGTAGTTACAGCAGGTAAGAGCTGTCTTTTGTGAAGCTCCAGGGCACCGTTTGAAAAAGTGACCCTTAAAGGGCGTCACCAAGACATTTCGTTTACTCCATTCAAACTGAGCTTTGCTTAAGGCTCCTTTGTGCGAGCTCATAAAACCATCTTCTACCCATTGAATTTTTTCGGCTGGAAACAGACTCTGAATTCGGGCTGCGATTTTAGAATCTCTGGACGCTTCGTCAATGAAAATAGTTTCCATTTCTAATGGGCTCATTGATGTTCCTGAATTTGTTCTGCCCAATCGGGAATCATTTTTTCAAGTTGCAATAAGGTTTGATTTAACTCTTGCGGGTGACTGACAAAAAACTGAACCTGAAACCCCATTTTGTCCATTATACGCTTTGGCGTGGTCGAGACATTTTTAGGCCAGCGAAGCTCAACCTGCCGTATAGGGTTCTTTTTAGTGCTCAATGGAAATCGTAGTCTCTGAATTGATGAGATCGTTTTTTCATCCCAAGGTGAATCCAATAGGGCACCCAGATCACGTTTCATCAAAACCAATTCAGATATCGATTCCAACAATTTTAAAATATCCGATTTTGACAGACTTGATATCTTAGCTCTTTCCAAAAGTTCGCAATCGTCGTTGTCCGAAAGCAAGTTTAAAAACGAAATATCATGAGGTTTGATTTTTTTTTGAACTAGCCAATCCAATATGTCCTGGGACCAAGACACAGATTGCTTTAAGGTTTTATAGACATGGGCCGATGCGGGAATTTGATACTTGCTTAAAAGGGTTTCCGAGGTGATCGACTGACTTAAAACCGGGTGGCTTAAAATAATCTGAAGACTCGCAAAATCAATGTTATCAATAAATTCAGCTATCAGGGGCTCAGCTTCTGAAAGTCCAAACGAAGTGTAATTTAAAAATGAATTTTGGTTAGATTGCAATGGCTGAAGGCCGATACCATGAATGGCCAGTTGCAGACCTCGGCTATCCAAATAATTACATCGTAAAGGGAGTATTTCTGTCAGATCCGATTTTTTAGCTAATATATAGTGCATGCAGGGATTGAACTACTGAATTTATACGCTGAATGTCAATCAGAAATAGATCCTGAACTAGAAACAGACTATTGAGTTATCTATTTAAAATGCTAACGTTATCCTATGGCAGATTGGCACGGCAAAGCAGATGTAAATGGGGATGTGGTCTTTTTTAGATATGCCCCCGAGGGCCTTGAAAAAGGGGCTGATGAGGTTTTTATTTGGGATTTGGATAAAACCTATCTGGATACCACAATTGATTCTTTGCGGGGCCTGTTTAAAACCATAATGGAGCGGGCCCTAAATAAAAAAAATGTTCCAGGAACGGACACTTTACTTAGGAGCCTTGCCAAATACCGTACCCAAGAAAAAGGCTCTGAATATTTTCCGATTTATTTTATAACGGCCAGTCCGCCGCAGCTTGAAGAGCGAATTTCTGAAAAATTCTACATCGACAATATCAACCCTCTTGGTTGCTTTTATAAGGACAATTTAAAAAATCTCAAGCCCGATCGATTTTGGCGACTAACAAAACAGGTAGGCTATAAACTTCAAGCGCTGATGCAATTGCGAACGCGCCTAAATGAAAATGTAAAACAGATTTGTTGGGGCGATGATAGCGAAAGCGATGCGATCATTTACAATTTGTATTCGGATATCTGTGCTAGGCGCATTTCGATTCAAGAAGTGCGCTCGATATTGGCTGAACTCTATGTAACGGGCGATCAAGTGGATACTATTTTAGATTTGCAGTCTCAGTGCCCAGAACGTGACCCGGTTGAAAAGATATATATAAATTTGGCGACAGACACGGATCCCGAGTATTATTTAAAATTTGGAAGGCGCACACTGCCAACCTACAATACATTTCAAGTGGCATTGGATTTATTTCAAGACAAGCGACTTGATTACGACGGATTGATCGAAGTTTTAAACGACATGGTATTTAATTATTATTTTACAAATGAAGAATTAATTAAAAGTTTCGATGAATTAATTCGCCGAGGTGTTTTAACTCAGGAAACATATTTGAATTTAAAACCTAGATTTATCGAAAAAGGGATTTTGTATCCCTCTTATGAACCGACTTCAAGCGTGTTTGATAAGACTCTATCAATAGAAGAGCCGTGGGTCCAAGAGCACGTAGATTATATCAACGAATATCGATAATAAAGGCAACCCCGAAATTAAACTAAGGGTTGCTCATTAGGCATCGATTATTTTCTGACGAAGCGACTCCAGAAAAAGCCATTGAATAGGCATTTGTTCTATTGAAGTTTCCCGTATTGGCACTAGTGCCGACTCTATATGTACTATCCCAAGCTGACCCGTTAGTAGTCGTGCAATACAAATTCGTAGAAGACGACGCCGTGTCGTCGCTATTTATAAATGTTGAAACTGTGGTGTAAATTGGAAATTTAAGACTTGAAGAGGCGGTCGATAGTAAAAACTGATTGTTTCTGAAGCCAATTACGTTTTGAGTGCCGAGCGTAATAGCGTGATAGTCATTACCTTGAATAAAAGTAATATTATTAAAAGTATAGTTTCCTACCGCACCCGTCGACTGTAACACATAGGTGCTCCCGCCATTTTTCTCTAAATAGCTATCTGTTAAATGTAAATTGACATGTGTCCCAATATTCACAGTAGGCGATGATCCGCCGTTGGAGACTAAATTCCAATCATGGGCGTCGCTGAGCGTACTGTCTGTTGAGCCGCCGCCGTTATTCAAGTAAAGGGCAGAATCAATTCCAGTAAACTTATAATATTGGATAGTAGTTGAAGACGCTGTGACATCATTTAAATAAATCCCGGCCATGTTGCTTATCACAGTATTGGTAAAATCAACTCCTCTAATTGTGGTTGAATTACTAGGTCCCTGCAGCTTAATCATCCCAGCCGGAGAAATAGTACCGCCAGTTGAAGTCGATCCGGAAATATTAATAAGGTAGGTTAAGCTTGTCATAGAACCTACCCTAATACCTGCGGTGACAGCTGTTGCCGCGCCATTTAGTCCCAAATAAACATTATCAATCCAAACTTGACTACTAATTGACGTAACATTTACAAGTTGCGCTGTCGAAGCGCTGCTAGACGATTGAACTTTAATGTTTGCCAAATGACTTGGAACCGTAGGTGTCACAAATCGCACATAGCCGGAATTTGTAATGTTGATAGTAGAGCTCATATCTACCGTTCCAATTAAATCTACGTTAGAAAGATCTAAACTCGAGCCAGTGTTGATATTTATAATGGCATTGTGATCTACGCAATAAAGTCCTGTGCCACTGACCGCTGATGTCGTTACTGTACCCGTTAAAATTGGTCGTGCCGTGCAATCCATATATTGCTTCTGTCCGAAAAAATTAGACGGTTGGAAACTAAAAGTATAAAAGGATCCCGTCGCTGTTTTAACATCAAACCAATATTTGTAGTCTAAATTGGCTTCCGCAAACGGCCATTGAAAACTCGAAGCACCAATAATTAAATTTGTACAATCAGAACTGTTTTGTTCTCGACGGCAAGTTATAGTGGCCCCGCTAGCCACTGACATAGGTATCACCACCGACGTGCCCGGGCCGCCAAAGTCCAAAGATGTAATGTAATCAGGTTTGAAGAAATCGGGCACCGAGGTGAATTGTGCCGCCGCAGGCGAAGCGCTTCCCACGATGGCAAAAATACCACTTGTTGTAAACGCCGAAGGCCTTATGCCAGCAGGTGTATTTTTTAATACGATCGTCGTACTTGCCGTTGGAGTGAGTGCCTTAAAGAAAACGACTTTTTCCCAATCACCGGTATTCCAACTAAATTCTTGAGGAAACTGCTGAATAGGTCTAAACGGATATCCACTGCAATCTGGATTGGGGTAGAAATTTCCATAACCTGACGAAAGCCCTAAATCCATGACGAAATTGGATTGTGCCGGAACAAAATGATTACCACTTTTAAGATTAACTTTTATAGGAATACATTTATTAACTTCAATTGTTGTCGGTAATTGGTAAGTCACTGCAGTAGGGTCCAGTCCAGAAACTGTTGCTTGAACTAAATTACTGGGCAGAACAGTCAATGAAGTGACTTGTGCGCCGCCGGGCATGATTGTGTCGGCAACGACACCAGATGTTTTATAATACATGATTGGAGACTCTGTCGATCCAGAAATTGAAAATAAGGAGATCGAGGTTGCACACGTTTTATTGTCATTACTGGTTGTCGCAAACACATTGGTAGCTCCGGAACCGACGAATTGAGCTGACGAAATAGTTGTGTTTAGAGGCGTAATTCCATCTGCTTCAAAAGTTTGGGCCTTAAATGGATAACAATGATTTATCACTAGATCTGTGTTACCCCCACCCATATTCGCAAAATTAAATCTAAGGACGGGTTTTCCCACATCATAAGCGCCGTCTGAAGAATATTTTACTTCCGCAGTGGACAAGTTTAGTCGAACTTCATAGGACGGTCCCACAAATTTAAACTTAGCAAAAAGATTTGGCGACTGCGAGCTTCCAGCAGCCAATGAAACATTGGAAATCGCAGCATCCAGGCATGTCGCGATCATATGAAATTCAACTTCCGAAGACAGCGGAAGTCCAATATTTAAATTAGCTGTTAATACATAAGGATTCGCAATTCCTGTACCACCCGGTGTGTATAACTTAAGAGAGACCGGTAAACACTGATCAGTAGTAATTGGTTTTATATGAACCGGAGCACTGCTGCTGCTATCCCAATGCATAAATTGCCAAAGTCCTTCTAAACGTAAATAAGGCTGCGAAGAATTTCCACCGGGACCGCCACCAGACCCGCCACCGCCGGGGTTTCCACCAAAACCTGGGCCGCCACAATCGTCAAAATAGTTTGTGGCGTCGATTGTCGAAGAAATATTAATTGGTACTGTCACAGTGGCACCGGGCGCTAAATTTAAACTGCCAGCTTCACCTAAATAAACAGGAGGCGAAAATCCACTTAACATAGTATCTGTACCCGAGTTTCCGGGAATTATTTGAGGACATTTAGTTGTGCCCGAGGGCATATACATTCCATAGATTCGAATAAATCGATCCTTACCGCTTGGCACTTCTAAACTCACCGTTTGATCTTTTCCAAATGTAGCGGCAAAAACGCCAAAATTTATTAAGTTACTAAAGCTGACCGCATTAGTGCCTGTTCCGATAGTGACGGCCCCGGCCGTTCCTGACGTAGTCGTTTTTCCACAAAAGTTGTGATGCATGGATTCTTCTGGTCCACCTACCATTACAAATAAACAACTCACTTGATCGTAGGTCGTTGGGATTTTAGAAGTATCAAAACTTGGTTTACTGCTAAATTTTGAATCAGCGCTTGTTGTGGCCAATGATTTCTTTTCTGTCGAAGATGGCATCACGATATTGATTTGTGAAGTCCCCGTATTGGCTGCTCGTGTGCATCCGATGAATCCGACAAGACACCAGGAAAGAATAAATGCCAAACCAACCACGCCACGAAAAATTTTAAAATTTGAAATTCGATTTGATTTAATTTGCATAGTTAAGACTCTCCACCTGGTTTATCGGTGGAAATAGGATGATTCTGAAGGTCGATAAATCAAAAATTTTGGCTACGATGAATCAGTATGAGACAGTTTCTTAAGCTATTCGAAATTCAAGGGAATAACGGTTGAAATAGCTTCACCCTCGAAAGCCTTAAATTCAATTCGATTTAATACTTCAAATAAGCAAGCTTTAAAGCTAGAGTCAGTCAAAACGGAACTTGCGACCGTCGGGTTGTAAACACGTCCCGATTTTTGAATGGTAAATGCCAGTGTTACCGAGCCTGACACCCCGGGCGTTTTCTGCAAAAGTTTGTTGTAGCACTGAAGAAATTTGACCTTGTGAACTTGAATTGTATCGCTGATTAAATTTTCTGAAAGCTGCTCGCTTGAACTGTAGGAATTCAAAGGATTTTTAGGCGTGATATTTTGATTATTCAGCCACTGTTCCCATTCCTGCAATTTCACGCGATGGCCTTGATAGGAAACGGATACATTGCCGCGAGCACCATAGTTTTCAATTGAAAAACTGCCTTTGGACAAAATGACTAATAAAACATCACCTTCTTGATCAATGATGACTTTGGTTTCAGCATTCAAGCGAATTTTAGAATCATTTTTAAAAATGATTTCAATCTGACTTTGTTTGTGAGTTTCAATCGTATCCAGAACATAGAGTGGTTCTGAGTCCCCAAGCAGGCTAGAGCGAGAATGGTTTTTACGAGTTAGAGACGCGTTTCCAGACAGTTTTTCAATCTGTCCCAATTGCTGAGGCTTCATGAGTCCTTTTCCTGATGGTCGAGACAAAAGATAGCCTACAGAAATAAAGCCAACGCCTAAAAATAAAAAAATGTACGTAAAAATATTACCTTTAAGCATTAAATTAAAATTTACTTTTTCTCGGGAGTGGACGGAGCCGCCGCTGCAGGCTGCTGAGCAGGCGCCGAAGTCGCAGTCGCCGGCTGAGCATCAGCACTCACGGGTTTTGTATCCGGAGCGCCAGCTGAAGGACTCGCTGGATTTGCGGCGGGTGCAGAAATCGCAGCCGCACCTAACTGATCTACAACACTTTTATTTTGGTGAGCTAAGAAATAAGTCAAAGAGATACAAGATGCCGCAAATAAAAAAGCGACCCATTTCGTCATATTGGCAGCCAAGGATTGTGCTCCCGTTGCGCCTAACAATGAATTGGAGCCACTGCCGCCGATTCCTAGTGCACCACCGCCTTTAGAATCTTGAATTAAAACCAAACCACAAAGGGCTATAGTGATAAGAATGTGAAATACAGATAAAAATTCGATCATTGGTAAACCTCAATAAGAAAGTATGTCGAAGGAATATCGGGGTGATTGGACTTTTTCACAATTCATAACTCTGTGCATAAAGGCAAATATCTCTTATATTTTTGAACCATTACCGCCATATATACCAAATGGCTTTTATCGTATTCGAAGGGCTTGATGGCTCGGGCAAGAGCACACTCATGAATCGCCTTTCTCAGACTCTTAAAGACCGAAACATAGATCACGATTTGACGCGAGAACCAGGTGGCACGGATCTGGGCGATAAATTGAGAAATCTCATCGTTTCTAAAGGGCCTAACGCTCCGACGGCCCGGGCGGAATTGCTTATGTACGAGGCCTCTCGTGCTCAATTAGTCGAAACATGGATTAAGCCTCGGCTGGATAAAGGCCAGTGGATTTTATCTGACCGATTTGCAGCCAGCTCGCTCGCATTTCAGGCCGGCGGGCGCAGTATCAAAGAGGACGATGTGCTCTGGCTCAATCAGTTTGCCACCTTTGGACTGGATCCTGACCTTTATATTTTGCTGGACATTTCAATTGAAGAATCCAAAAGACGTCGCCAAGAACGCCAAGAACGCACAGGGACCCAAGAAGACCGGATCGAAGCGGAAAAAGATGATTTTCACTTGCGCGTCCGTGACCAGTTTCTTGAATTAGCCAGAAAAAATCCCAATCAATGGTTTGTGCTTGCCGCTAATCTGTCGACAGACGTTATGTTAACCCAAGTTATTCAGCGGCTAAAGGACAGTCAGTGGCTCAAATAGTTTCGAGCCTCGTCGGTCATCGCACACAATGGGAACAAGTTAAAAAAATCATGGCGTCAGATTTACAGTCGGGATCGTTTTTATTTTCGGGACCAGAAGGCGTTGGCAAGAAAAAACTGGCCTGGGGTTTAGCGCAGTATTTTTTGTGCACGACCGGTGATGGCTGCGGACAGTGCGGCTCGTGCAGGCGTGTCGAAGCCGGCACGCATGAAGGATTGTTAATTATAGACAAAGATGGCGACATTTTAAAAATCGAAGAAGCGGCACTGGTTAAGGAATTTCTAAAATTAAAATCACTAACTTCAGGTCGATTTATTATTATTAACAATGCTCATTTGATGAATATACCAACTGCCAATGCGATACTGAAAACCCTGGAGGAGCCATCCGAGGGTGTTTATTTTATTTTGATTTCATCTCGCCTTAGTGGACTTTTGACTACTGTAAAGTCCCGATGTCGAATGATTCCTTTTTCAATATTGAACGAAACAGAATTGCAGCAGGTTTCTAGGCAAAATGAATACTCCGTGACCAATTTCAGCAAAAGTGGTCAATTGCATTTAGTTTCAAAGAGCCAGGAAAAGGAATTTAGCGCGATTGTCGAGCTGGCCTCATCCATTTTAGATCGGATTGCTGAAAGACGTTTTGAAACTTTGGTGGATTCGCAAAAATCCACAATTAAAAGTAAAGACCTATTTTTAGACTTAATAGCTTTTTTAGAAATCTTTGTTCGTGATATTTTGCTTGTGCAGTCGGGTGGTACTGATATTTATTTTGAACAATTTGCGGGCGATATTAAAACCTGGGCCCAGCAAGACGTGGCAATCTGGTCAGATTTTTTTGAACGATTGCGTATGAAAAAGGCGGATCTTTTCTTAAGTCCTGATTCGGCCTTATTTGTTGAATCCTTAGTGATTGAAAGTGTAAGGGGGATTATCTGATGTCAAACTCGACAGCAAATTTATATTGGACTGATATGCACGCCCATTTGGACAAACTGGAAGAAGGCCCCGATAAGGCACTAGAGCTGGCTTTAGCTCAAAACGTAAAACGCATTGTAACAATCGCAACCGACCCGAATGATTTGAAAACTGTTCTAGAATTTGCGGACAAGTATAAACCCCACGTTTATTGCACTCTAGGGATTCATCCACACGAAGGTGTAACTTATTCGCCTGTTGTTCGTGAGTTTATAAAAACAAATGCCACTCATCCTCGGGTGATTGCCGTGGGAGAAATTGGCTTAGATTATTATTATGAACAGTCTCCTAAAAAAGAACAATTGCATGCGTTTAGGGATCAGCTTGAATTGGCCCACGAATTAAATATGCCGATTGAAATCCACACGCGCGATGCCGAACAAGATACAATAAATTTGCTAAAGGAATACGAAGGTAAAGTCACTGGGCTGATTCATTGTTTTACGGGAACTCAATGGTTGGCTGATCAAGCCTTAGCATTGGGCTTTAACATTTCTATTTCTGGGATCGTAACTTTTAAAAATGCCGGCGAATTGCGCAAAGTCGTTGAAAGCATTCCGTTAGATCGCTTGCATGTTGAAACCGATTCGCCATTTCTTGCGCCAATGCCTATGCGAGGAAAACCAAATACGCCAAGCTACGTCGTGCACACTGCGCGACTTGTGGCCGAACTTAAAAAAATTTCTGTCGACGAATTATGTTTACAAACGAACAAAAATGCGGAAAAAATGTTTCCCAAACTATTGAATTGACAGCTTTTTGGTGGAGA